>NZ_JBHVPD010000154.1:0-16610 GCF_042887525.1 Kitasatospora sp. NPDC057936 | reverse complement strand
AGTGGGAAGTCGGCGGGTCCGACTTCCCACTCCCACCACGCTGAGGGTCAGGCCGCGTCCGGGTCGGTGCCGATGGCGCCGGCCGAGCGGAGTGACCGCCCGAGGTCCCCGGTGAGGATGCGGGGGTGTCGCCGCCACCACCACAGGTCGGGGCCTGGCAGTTCGTGGAACCGGTCGAGTGCTTGGCCGTCGTCGTCGACGGTCGCGGCCTTGTACCGGTCGTCCAGGGCTTTGATCCGCGGCGTCCAGAGCTGGACGAGGTGCTCGTCCAGCAGGAGCCACGCCTCGTGGAGCCAGTTCCGGCAGTAGAGGTCGTTGGTGTACTCGTGGATGTCGTCGTCATAGCCGCGCTCGATGACACCCACCAGGGCGGCCCACGCGTTCACCATGTCCGAGACCGTGAACGCCGTCCGCCAGCCGCGCTGGTGCAACAGCTCGCCCACCTCGGTTTCCGTGGCCATGATCGTGAGGCTCTCATGCCGAAACCCTCCGGGCTACCGAGATGTGCCCGCACGCGGCCGGCCGCACGCCCGAACCTAGCCGGAGGTGGTGACTGTCGTGGTCTCGCCGGGGGAGACGTGGAGTGTGGTCGTGCTGTAGGTGGTGCCGTCCACTGTGGTGGTCTGGGCCGGGTGCGGTGTGCCGTTGACGGTGATGGTGGGGTGGGTGCCGGGGAAGCGGGGGGTCCAGGTGAGCGGGGTCGGGCCCGTGTTGGTGAGGGTCGTGGCGCTGCGGCCGTCCTGGCGGAGGGTGATCCGCGTTGTGCCGACGGGGATGTCCGCGACCTGGAGCCAGGTCATCGAGCTCGGCAGGTGGGAGGTGGTTTCGACGGCGTCGGAGGCGGCGGAGGCGTCGGGGGTGAGGCCCAGGAGGCCCTGGACGGTCTGGGACAGCAGGGTGAACGGGACTTCGGGGTAGTCGCCGTTCAACATGCGGCCGCTGGTGTGGACTTGGGGGGTGGCCTCGTAGATGGTGCGCATCCACTTCCACGCCCTGTCCCCGTCGCCGGCGGCGAAGAAGGCGTCCGGCAGGTAGGTGTAGGCCTCCAGGTTGTCGGAGCGTTGCGGGCCGGAGTCCTGGGCGTCGAGGTCGGCGAGGAAGGCGTCCCGGCGCGGGCCCGCGTCCAGGAGGTGTTTGGCGGGCATCAGGATGCTCGCCTCGTAGCCCCAGTCGGTGAGGGGGTGGCCGTTGGTGTCGTAGCCGTGGACGACGGCGTCGGGGTGTTGCGGGTCCACCGTCCAGGCGGAGTTCGCGTATTGGAGGAGGGTTTCGGCTGCCTGGCGGTAGGTGGCGCGGTCGCTGCGCGAGGAGGCGAGGGTCGCGGCGGCGAGGTAGGCCTGGTACTGGGCCGCGAGGGCGTCGCCCGCCTCGGCGTACGTGGTGGTGGCGTTCTCGGCGTAGCTCGCGGTGCCCTTGAAGATGTTGCGGCTGGCGGCCTGCGGGATCGGAACGCCGCCGTTGTCGACGGGCCCGGGGTGGCGGGCGATGTACGGGCCGAGCGTGCCGCGGACGTAGCGGGTGAGGACGGGGTCGTCGGTGTAGTCGCGGTCGCCGGTCCAGCGGTAGGCCTCGCCGGTCTTCTCCACGAGCTCGAAGGGGGCGGGGAGTTCCCGGACGAAGCTGCTCGGGCTGCGGTAGTCGATGCTGCCCGGGGTCTTGGCGTCGAAGTTGACGGACCACACCGGGTCCAGTCCGTTGGCGTCGGTCGCGGAGGCGGCGAAGGCGCGCAGCATGGTCTTGTTCTGGGCGTCGAGCCCCAACAGGTGGGCGCCGACGAGCTGGTGGGCGAAGTCGCGGCTGTAGAAGTCGGACCGGAACGGGTAGCCGGCCCAGTAGGTGGTGTCGTAGGCCGCGGTGCCCGTGCCGTCGGGGTGGTTCTCGTCGAGGTTGAGGATGCCGGGGGCGCCGGCCTGCTGGACCCAGCTGTTGGCCTTGGTCTTGGCCCAGTCGAACAGGGCGACGACCTCGGGGTCGGAGGAGTCGATCAGCGGGTCGTTCGGGGCGGAGGGAGCGACGGCGGCCTCGTCGACGTTGACCCAGCCGGTGGGGGAGGAGCCGAAGGCGAGCGTCAGCCGGTCGCCGGGCGAGAGGTGGATGCGGGGGAGGGTGTACTTGGCGTAGACGGGCTGGCCGGGGAGGGCGAGTTGGCGGACGACTGTGCCGTTGACGGTGGCCGAGAAGGTGCCGCCCGCTGCTCCGCTCGCGATCCACGCGGACAGGTCGTACGTCCCGTCGGTGACGGCGGTGACCTCCTGGCTCACCCGGTAACCGGTGCCCGTGTCGAGGTAGGCGAGGCGGGTGCCGGTGTGCGGGTTGTTGGTGGCGAGGCCGGTGTGGGCGGTGAACGTCCAGCCGTCGGCGCCCAGTTCGAAGCCGGGGTTGGCGAGGAGGAGCGGCTCGGTGCGGGTGAGCGTCCAGCGCTGGGCGGGTCTCGGGGTGCAGGGCTGGACGCGGACCGGGCCGTCGTGGTGGGGCGTGAGGCAGCGGCCGCCCGTGGCGAGGGTGTGGCCGCCGGGCACGGGGGAGACGGTGAAGCGCGCTGCGCTGCCGCAGTCGGCGGCGGTGAGGTCGGCGGCGAGGCAGCGCCCGGTCGCGGCGTCGGCGAGGAGGTAGCCGTCGGCGCCGCGGCGCAGTTGCCACCGCTGGCTGAGCAGGCCCTGGCAGGCGGCGGTGACGGCGGGCGTGCCGAGGGCCGGCCGGGCGAACCGCGGGCCCAGGCAACTGCCGTCCACGGATGACGAGATGACGTAGGTGCCGCCGTCCACCGGATCGTCTCCGGCGGCGGAGGCGGGGGCCGCTCCCGCGATGACGGCGAGGGCGGCGAGGGCGGAGAAGCTGGACAGGACGGTGTTGTGCACGGGAGGCATGAGTGGCTCCTGAGCGTACGTCGGGGGCGCTGGGTCAGTGGAGTGTTGAACGTTCAAATCGCGGCGGGACGGGTGGGACAAGTGCGGGCGCGAACCTCAGGCCGAAGGGCTTGACCCATGTGATCGGTGACATGTGTCATTTCACATGGCGTCCTGAGGGCCCGTCAACGGGCGCGCAAGGACGGCCGTTGCTTTCCCGTTCCCTCTCCCCGTTCCCCGTTCCCCGTTCCTCGTTCCCCTTCCTCGTTCCCCTTCCTCCGACCGAGAGTCAGGACCTCCCTGTGCCTACCGCACGTTCACGTCTCGCCGGATCGCTCCGGAAACTCCTGCTCGGGGCGCTCGTCCTCGGGCTCGCCGGCACCGGCACCGCCGGTACGGCCCTCGCCCAGGGCGAGCGGCAGCCCGGGCCGGCGGGCAGCGCCGCGCCCGCCGATCCGCACCCGGCCGCCGAGGGCTGGCGGCAGATCGACGGCACCTGGGTGCAGGTCGGCGCCACCCGGCCGCACGTGATGCCCAACGCCACCACCTTCGCCCAGCGGCAGGCGGCGAAGACCACTGCGGCCGCCGCCCCGCGCAACAACTACGACCTGCAGATGACCTACCGGGGCGGCCAGGACTCGATCGGCGTCACCACGGGCCAGCCGAAGGTGTACCTGATCTACTGGGGCAGCCAGTGGGGCACCCCCGGCACGGACGCGACGACCGGAAACCTCACCCTCTCGGGTGACCCGGACGCCGCCGCGCCCTACCAGCAGGACTTCTTCAAGGGCCTGGGCAGCACGACCGACACGTGGTCCCGCGTGATGACCCAGTACTGCGAGGGCATCGCGCCCGGTTCGTCCTACTGCCCGCCCGACGCCAACCACGTCGGCATGCCGGTGGCCGGCCAGACGCTCGCGGGCGTGTGGGTGGACAACGCGGCGCCCGCGCCGAAGGCCGCCACCGAGCCGGAGATCGCGGCCGAAGTCGTCGCCGCCGCCAAGCACTTCGGCAACACGGACCCGAACCGGAACCGGGACGTGCAGTACATCATCAACACCGGCCAGGGCCTGGACTCCGACAAGTGGAAGGAACTCGGCTACTGCGCCTGGCACACCTTCATGCGCAGCTCGGCCGGCACCCTCGCCTACACGCTCATGCCGTACCTGACCGACGTGCCCGCGTGCGGCACCAACTGGATCAACCCGGGTGCGCGCGGCCGCCTCGACGGCTACGGGATCATCGGCGGTCACGAGTACGCCGAGACGATCACCGACCAGAACGCCTCCGGCGCCTGGACGGACGCGACCGGCCAGGAGAACGGCGACAAGTGCTCCTGGATCCCGGTCGGCCGCAACGGCGGGATGTTCAACCTCCAGCTCTCGACCGGGAGTTTCCCGGTGCAGACCACGTGGTCGAACTACGACCACCTGTGCACGGGCGACGACCCGGTCTTCGCCAACGCGCAGCTCCTCGTGACCCGTCCGTGCGAGCAGACGGTCGAGAGCGGCAAGCCCGTCGACCTCGCCGTCCTCGCCTCCGACCGCGCCGGGCGCCCGATCACGTACGGCGCCAAGGGCCTGCCCGCCGGGCTGCGGATCGACGCGGAGACCGGCCGCATCACCGGGACGACGCACGCGACCGGCTGGCGCACGATCACCGTGACCGGCCGCGACGACCAGGGCAACACGCAGAGCCAGACCTTCCGGGCCGGCTTCTTCCGCGGCCCGCAGACCGGCTGCACCCCGATCGAGCAGCTCAACGACCCGGGCTTCGAGAACGGCACCGCAGACCACGGCGTGTGGAACCCGTCCGGCTACAACATCATCACGCCGTCCACCGCCCACCAGGCGCACGGCGGCGCGACGTACGCGTGGCTCGGGCAGAACGCCGCGAGCGACGACTCCATCGTCCAGTGGGTCGAGACGACCCCGGGCTACACCCAGGAGCACCTGTCCTTCTGGCTGAACGTCACGGGCAGCGCCCAGGGCGCCTCCGCGCCCGGCGGCTCGGCGGTGGACACGCTCTCGCTGGAGCTGTACGACCAGTGGAGCGGCACCTACATGGCGACCGTCAAGACCTGGAGCAACCTGGACACGACGAACGGCTACCGGCTGCAGTCCTTCGACCTGACGCCGTACGTGGCGGCCGAGTTCGGCTCGACGGTGGGCATCAAGCTGGTCGCGCACTCGACGAGCGGGAAGACCGCCTTCCTGGTGGACGACGCGTCGGTGAAGCTGACCTGATTCCGCCGTTCGGCGCAGTCCTCCGGCCCCGGCCCTGGTCCCGGTCCCGGCCGGGGCCGGAGGGCGATCGGGAAGGGGATGTGCCACTTGTGGTGCGTCCCTTCCGAGGCGGGCTCGGACTCCCTAGCGTTGTGCGCATGACAAAATTTGGTGCGTCGGTAGCCGCTGTTCTCACCGCCCTCGCGCTCGCCGCCCCGGCCACGGCGGCCCGTGCCGAGGCGGGGCCGGCCGCGAACCCGGCCGCGAACCCGGCCGCGGGCCCCGCGGCGACCGCGACCGTCACCGCCCAGCAGGCCCTCGACCAGGTGCTGGCCGCGGCCCGCGACGGGAAGCCCGCCCTCGCGGGTGCGGCGCTCGCCGACTCGGGGCCGTTCTACTTCCACGTCCGTGCCTACGGGGACGGCTACTGCCTCGACAACTTCGCCAGCGGCGGCGGTGCGAACAACTCGCCCGCCGGCTTCTGGGCCTGCAACAACGGGCCCACCGAGCAGTGGCGGTGGCGCGTGTACGACGCGGGGGCCTTCTACGGGCTCGAACTCGTCAACAACGCCTCCGGCCGCTGCCTGGACTACCCCGAGTCGTGGGGCAACACGGTGGGCGCGCAGTTCAACGTCTACGACTGCAAGGACGGCGGCGCCCCGGGGCAGACCTTCCACTCCTACGTCAACGGTGCCGACATCTCGCTCACCTCGCCCAAGACCAGCAGCGTCGTCGCCCTCGACGGCTACTCGTCGCGCTGGCAGGGCAACGGGAGCCCGGTCGGCCTGTGGTACGCGGACACCAACAACTTCAACGCCTGGCAGCGCTGGTACTGAGACGCTCGCCGATTCCCTCCGGCCCCGGTCCGCAGCCAGCGGACCGGGGCCGGACGGGCGTCGCGGCGGACGTCAGGGCGCGGATCAGCGCCGCAGCGCGGCGAGGGTGTCGTCGAGGGTCGGGGCGCCCGGGCGGGGGCGGTTGTGCGGGAGGCGGCCGAGCAGGTTGCCCATCGCGCAGGTGTTGCTCAGGGCTGAGAACACCAGTCCGCCGCCGACCGCCGCCGCGAGCCAGCGGGCGCCCGGGCGGACCAGGTCCGTCAGCATGGCGCCGAGGACCAGTGAGCCGGCAACCAGCCGGACTTGACGGTCCATCGCCCACACCGCACGGGCTCCCTCCAGCCGGTTCAGCGGGTGGCCGGCGCTCGCCCAAGCGCCGGTGCCGCCGATCACCGGCACGGCCGGGATGCCGGCGGCCGTCAGGCGTTCGACCGCGGTGGTCGCGCGCGGGCCGGACGCGCAGGTGACGGCGAGTTCGCCGCGCGCGGCGGCGTCGCGCAGGGCGGTGAGGGCGTCGTCGAGGCGGTCGAGGGGGATGTTGAGCGCGCCGGGGATGTGGCCGGCGGCGTACTCGCCGGGGGAGCGGACGTCGATGAGGGTGAGCTGCTCCAGGCGGGGGCGGAGCTGCTCGACGGTCAGCGGCGTGGTCATGGGGGCCTTCCAAGGGGGGAGTTGTGTGCGGGTGAGCTGTGCGCGGGGGAGTTGTGTGCGGGGGAGTTGTGTGCGGGGGTCGGAGCGGAGTTTTCAGTGCAGGGCAGTCACGAGCATGAGGCCTGCGACGCCCAACAGCGCGAAGGCGAAGGCCTTCTGGAGTGTCCGGCCGCTGAGGCGGTCGGCGAGCCGCTTGCCGTCCCACGCGCCGAGGATCGCGGCGCCGGTGAAGGGGGCGGCGACGGCCCAGTCGATGGCGGCGGTGGCGCCGAGCCGGGGGACGAGGGCGGCCAGGGAGTTGGCGGTGATCACCAGCAGGCTGGTGCCGACCGCCTCGGCCATGGTGAAGGCGAGCACGGACACCAGCGCGGGGACGGCGAGGAAGCCCCCGCCGACGCCGAGCAGCCCGGTGACGGCGCCCAGGCCCGCGCCCGCCGCCGTCGAGCGGGCCGGACCGGCGGCGGAGCGCTCCTCCTCCCCGGCGTCGCGCCGCGGGGCGAGCATCCGCCAGGCGGCGAGTGCGGCCAGCACCGCGAAGGCGGCGGTGAGCAGCGCGGACGGCACGTGCGCGGAGAGCGCCCCGGCCGCCGCGGCGGCCGGCAGTCCGGCGGCGGCGAACAGGGCGCCGGTGCGCCAGCGCACCCGGCCGGCCCTGGCGTGCGCGACCAGGCCGGTCAGCGAGGTGGCGGCGACGATCAGCAGGCTGGCGGTGGTGGCGCGGGCCGGGCTGAAACCGAGCAGGTAGACCAGCGCGGGCACGGCCAGCATGCTGCCGCCACCACCCAGGCCGCCGAGCGCGAGGCCGACGACTGCGCCGGCGGCGAGGGCGAGGATCAGGGCGGTCATATGACGAGTCCCGCGTCACCGCCCGGCGTGGTCACGGGCAGGCCCGCGTGCGCCCACGCGGTCATGCCGCCGGTGACGTTCAGGACGGTGGCCCCGCGCGCGGTGAGCAGCTCGGCGGCCCGCTGGGAGCGGTTGCCGGAGCGACAGATCGCGAGGACGGTCCGCCCCTCGAACGCGGGCGGGAGCGGCGCGCCCGCGGCGAGGGCGACGAGGGGCAGGTGGACGGCGCCGGGGGCGTGGCCCGCGGCGTACTCGGCCGCGTCGCGGACGTCGAGCAGGACGGCCCCGGCGCTGCGGGCGAGGTCGTGGGCATCCGCGGCGGTGGTCTGCCCGGGGGCGGGCGGCTGTGCGGGCATGGGCTTCTCCAGAGGTGGGTGGCTGTGTCGACGGCCCCGTACGGCTCTCGGCGACGGCGGCCGGATCCCCCCTGCGGCTCACCATAGTACCCCCGGGGGTATTATCGAAACCGTTCGGCGATACCCCTCCTGGTATTCGGCCATGGCGGCCCTATGCTGGTAGACATACCGAGGGGGGTATCGAGATCGTCTCGCGGCGCCACTGTCGCGCCGCCCAGGAGGTGCCCGTGTACTTCGCCCAGTTATCACGAGTCTGACGTTTCCGCCCAGCTCGGGGGCATGATCGACCATCCGGGGTCAGCAATAGGTCAGCACGACTCCCGCAGGTACCAGCAGATGGCGACCACAGGCCTCGCCCGCGGCATGGGCAGCTTCTTCAAGGAGTGCGAGCATCCGGAGTCCCGCTGGAGCAAGTGCCCGCACGAGTACAAGATCAGGTACCGCAACGCGGCCGGGCGGTAGACGGAGGAGTCAGGCTTCGTCAACCAGGAGAAGGCGAAGGCCCGCCTCGCCGAGGTCTACCACGCGCGGAAGAACTCCCCGCAGAGCCAGCGCAAGGCGGAGCGCATCAAGAAGTACGGCGGCATGCACTTCTCGGCCTACACCGCTGAGTGGTTGAAGGGCCAGCGCCACCAGAGCCCGACATCGCTGCGGAACATCGACTCCATCCTGAAGAACCACCTCCTTCCAGCTTTCGGCAGTCGACGCATGGGCACGTTCGACCACAAGGTCGTGGAAGCGTTCGTCGAGACCATGGAGCGGAATGGCGTCGGCCTGGCGGCCCAGACCAATGCCTTCGTCAGGCTTAAGACCATCCTGTTGGACGCGCACAGGCTGGGCCTCTACGAGGACAGCCCGATGAACGGTGTCCAGCCTCCTCAGTACGACCCGGAGCGGGTGGTGATCCCCGCCCTTGCTCAACTGCAGGAGATCCGGAGCGCCGGCGACGACGCCTTCCGCCTGGTCGCGGAACTCATGAGTGGCTGCGGCCTGCGCAACGGCGAGGCATTCGCCGTCAACATCAACAACATCGTCGCCGATGACGTCTACCGCGTCACCGAGCAGGTCAACCAGGCGACCAAGACCTACGCGCGCCTCAAGCACCGCAAGGTCGGCGAGTACCGCGACGTGCCGCTGCCGACGCGCACCAGGCAGGCCATCGAGCGGTACGCGGACACGTACGGGACCGTGGACGGCTATCTTCTGCGCAATCCCAAGGACATCGGTCTGGCCATGCCGCATCACGTCATCCACAACCAGTGGCAGAGGATCAGGGCCTCCGGGCAGGTCGACATCCCCGAGGGCATGGTCCTCTATGGCCTGCGCCACTTCTTCGCGTCGAACTGCCTCAGCAACAACATCCCGATCACCGACGTCGCGGAGTGGATGGGCCACCGCAACATCGAGATCACCTTCAAGATCTACCGCCACCTCATGCCCGGCTCCATCAGCCGCGCGGCGCAGGTCCTGGACCTCGGCCTGGCTGCGTGAACGAGTGAGGGGTCTGCCCGCGGGCAGACCCCTCACTTGCGTCACAGGCTCACGCGCCGGACAGCCGCTGTTGCCTCACCCACGCCTGCACCTCGGACACCTTGAACTGAAGCTTCGCGTTCGGCCCCCCGCCGAACCGGTAGGGCGCGAGCCCCACCCGAGGTGCTTCCCGGTACACCCACGCGACGGACATGTTCAGGTACTCGGCAGTCTGCTTGACGCTCATGAACTGCTCGGGCACGGGCTCCTCCTAGGTGATCAGCCGAACTCGCGGAGCCTGAACTATCCAAGGAGAAAGGCAGTTTAGCCGTACCGTCGCCGCGTGATAGTGCCCAAAGGAGGACTCCTTTCGGTCGGCTCGTGCAGCGGAGCCGGAGGTCACCTGGCTGATCGCGAGCGCCTCGATTGCGTCGATAAAATACCCCCGGGGGTACACTCGGACGTAGAGCCAGCCCGTCAGACCCGACGAGGAGAAAACCCGTGATCTTCAGCCAGTACTACCTCGACTGCCTCTCCCAGGCCTCGTACCTGATCGCCGACGAGCGCACCGGCCGCGCCGTGGTGGTCGACCCCCGCCGGGACGTCGACGAGTACCTCGCCGATGCCACGGCGCGCGGCCTGACCGTTGTCGGAGTGATCAACACCCACTTCCACGCCGACTTCCTGGCCGGCCACCTCGAACTGGCCGACCGCACCGGCGCCTGGATCGGCTACGGGCAGCGGGCCGAGACGGAGTACCCGATCCGCAAGCTCGGCGACGGCGAGCGGATCGAACTGGGCGACGTCGCCCTGCAGATCATGGAGACCCCCGGCCACACCCCGGAGTCGATCAGCATCCTCGTCTACGAGCAGCCCGACGACACCGTCCCGTACGGCGTCCTCACCGGCGACGCCCTGTTCATCGGCGACGTCGGCCGCCCCGACCTGCTCGCCTCCACCGGCGTCACCGCCGACGAACTCGGCGCGATGCTCTACGACTCCGTCCACCGCAAGCTCATGGCCCTGCCCGACGCCGTCCGGGTCTTCCCGGCTCACGGCGCCGGCTCCGCATGCGGCAAGAACCTCTCCAGCGAGAAGCAGTCCACCATCGGCGCGCAGCGCCGCACCAACTACGCCTGCCGGCCCATGGACCAGGACACCTTCGTCCACATCGTCACCGCCGGCCAGACCACCGCCCCCGCCTACTTCGGCCACGACGCCGCCCTCAACCGCCAGGACCACCCCCTGCTCGACCCCACGCACACGGCCCGCCCCCTGTGCCCCGAAGGCTTCAAGGAGGCCCGCAGCGCGGGCGCCGTCGTCCTCGACGCCCGCAACCCCCAGGACTTCGGCGCCGGACACCTGCGCGGCGCCGTCAACGTCCCCATCGACGGCCGATTCGCCGAACAGGCCGGCACCGTCCTCACTCCCGACAGCGACATCGCGATCATCGCCCCGCAGGACCGCGAGAACGAGGTCATCACCCGCCTCGCCCGCATCGGCTTCGACCACATCGCCGGCTACCTGCGCAACCCCGACACCGCCCTGCCCGCCCTCGCCGACCACCTCACCCCCGCCAGCCGCCTCACCGCCGACCAACTCCGCACCGCCCTCACCACCGACCAGCCCCCCACCGTCCTCGACGTCCGCACCCGCGGCGAACGCGAAACCGGCGCCATCGAAGGCTCCCTCCACATCCCCCTGACCGAACTCCCCACCCGCCTCGCCGAGATCCCCACCGACCACCCCCTCGTCGTCCACTGCGCCAGCGGCCACCGCTCCTCCATCGCCGCCAGCCTCCTGCGCCACCACGGCCACCCCGACGTCTCCGACCTCCTCGGCGGCTATACCGCCTGGCACACCCTCACCCACCCCGACCGGCCCTGAACCCGGTCGCTCCGGTTCACTCCCCGCCCGGGCCGCGGGCGCTCCCGAAGGTAGCGCTCGCCACGTGAATCCAGGACACAACCGCAGTCCAGGAGTCACGTGCCCACCGGGTCCAGCAGTTCCGCTACGTCCGCCGGGTCAGCGAGCCCCTCGCAGCGCAGCAGCCACTGGTGGAACAATCACCAGCCGATCGGCGCCGCCGATTCGGGCCGCAGCGGGTGCGTTCCTTCAGCATGCCGTACTCGTCGCCGAATGCCTCGAAGGACAGCCGCTCGGGGCTTGCTCCGGCTGTGTACTCCAGACACGTCGGGGCGACGGTGGCCGCGCACCAGGCGGTCGTCCGCAGTTGGTTAGCGCGGGAGCGGAACGGCAGGAGGACGAGCAGCGCCGCCGCGGGCGGGGTACAGCTCGTACCGGCCGTGCGCATCCGGTTGGCCCAGCAGCCCCTCCACCCGTTCGGCGAACCGCACTGCCATGCCCGGGTCCTGCCAAGGATCGTCGCCGAGCGTGGCCTCGGCCCGGTCGCGCACCGCTGCCAGCGCTCCGGCAACGGCCAACGCGTGCGCCCGGTCGGCCGTCGCGTCCCGGGGGTCGGCACGTGGTCCCAAACGGACGACGCGGCGGCCGTCGGCGCCCAGGGGTCAACCTCCGGTGCGCCTGCAGCAGACGGTGGGTCACCGGACAGGTGGAAGTGGACGGTTCCGCCTTAGCCAGGGACGGAGCAGGGCGGGTCGCTCGGTGACCGTTGTAGGGATCTCCGTTGGTTGGGGGAGTGCGCGCCAATACTGTCATTCGTCGACCTTGGGGCGATGCCCATTTAGACGATAGACAAGATCATCTGGATGGCGGGCAACTCGGATCCACCGCCAAGCGGTGTCGTATTGACCCGAAACGCTAAATTTCCGGCACCTCCGTGATGTAGCGGACGTGTTGGCCCTGGAAGTAGCCGCGGACGATGTGCGGCTGCTTCTGTCGGCGGTGGAAGAAGCGGCGGACCTCGTCGGCGAGCTGGTCGGCGTTGCGGGCCCGGGAGGCCGGCAGCAGGGTTCGCTTCAGGTCGGCGTTGACCAGCTCGTCCGGGTTGGTCTCGGGCGCGTACGCGGGCAGCAGGTGCAGAGTGATGCGGCCGGGGTGATCAGCGAGCCAGGCCCTGACCTTCTTGCTGCGGTGGACGGAGTGCCGGTCGACGACGAGGTGGACCGGGCGGTCGAACTGCCTGTCCAGGCGGTCGAGGAAGTCACAGAACACCTCGGCGGTGAACGATCCCCGGTAGACCGTGAACCACATCCGGCCCCGCGGGCTGATCGCGGACATCGCGTTGACCGAGAACCGGTTGCCGGTCCGGTGCATGGTCGGCGTCTGGCCGCGCGGGGCCCAGGTCCGGCCGGACACCTGGTCGGAGCGGAGGCCGGTCTGGTCGGCGAACAGCACCTCGGCGCCTTCTTCCTGGGCCTTCGCGCGGATCGCGGGCCACCTCTCCTCGCGCCAGGCGCGGACTGCCTCCGGATCCTGCTCGATCGCGCGCTTGTCCGGTCGCTGGAACGACAGGCCCCACCGCTTGAGGTACTTGCCCACGCCCTGCTCGGTCAGCCGCACCCGATACAGCAGGGCGATCAGGTCGCCGACGATCGCGCGGGTCCACAACTGCCCGCCCAGGCCGAGATCTTCGGGCCGGTGGTCGATCAGGGCCTGCCGGACGCAGTGCTGCCGGTCCGGATCGAGCACCTGATGGTCGCCCACCCGCCGGCCACGGGTCCTGGACACCAACGCCTCACGGCCGCCGGCCTGCCCGGCGACCCACCAGTCGGTCACCGACTCCACGGTCACGCCCAGCAGTTCGGCCACCTCGCGCCGGTCCCGGCCCGCGCGAAGCGCCGCAACCGCCCGCATCCGCAGAACTTCCTGGGCCTTCGGCGACAGGCGCCGCGCGTCCCCAACCAGATCCGTCACGCCGGATCAACGAGCGCGGAACCTTACCGTTTCGGGTCAATACTGGCCGTGAACGCTCGCGGAGACGATGGGAGACACGGCCTTGGGTGAGGGCCGGCCATCCTTGGCAGACCAGCTGGCCAAGTCGCCCGAGTGGGCGCCCGAGCGGTACGCCGCGATTCGCCAGCACTTGGAGGGCGGCACTGCGCCTGCCGGTGTCGAGGAGTAAGGGACTGCACCGGCCCGGTCGGTTGCCCGCCGTGGCGTGCAACCGGCCGGGAGTCAGCGCCGGGTGAGTGCCATGGCCGGTACGCGGGGCGGTGTGATGCATTGGAGGTCGAGGGCAGGCGGAAGTTCGGCGATGCCTGGGCCGCCGGCGAGCGCGTACTGGGTGATCAGGTCGAGGCTGTTGTCGTCGAGGGCCCAGCCCAGCCAGACCGCGCGGCCGCCGCGGGTGCGTCCTCGGGTGGAGGGCTGGACGACGATGACGTTCGACTGCGCGCAGGCGTCGAGGCAGTTGCTGGTGCGGACTGCGAGTTCGCCGCCGGAGTCCGCGGCGGCCTGGCGGAGCAGGGCGAGTTGCTGGTCGTGGTCGGTGGCGGGGTGCTTGCTGGTGCTGCCGCAGCAGCAGCCCCGGCAGACGACCAGAGTGCAGGGCCGTCCGCCGGGCCGCAGGGTCAGCGGGCCAGAGCGGCCGGTACTTGCCAAGCCTCCACCTGCCCTTCGTAGTCGGCGAACACGAGCAGATCGGGCCCGGCCCAGGCAAGGGCGGTGACCGGTTCGGGCAGTTCACGCGCGTGCGCGGGCCGGACCAGGGCCCCGGGGCGGCCGGAGTCGGCTCGCCAGAGGGCGAGGGTTCCTTCGGCACCCGCGCTGGCGAGGACGGCGCCGCCACCCGGCCGCCAGGCGAGGGCGGTGACGGTTTCGTGGGCGCGCAGGGTGCGGGGTTTGGTGCCGGCGGGTCCCTTGCCGGAGAAGTCCCAGACGGTGATGTCGGGGGCGCCGTCGGAGGCGAGGCAGCGGCCGGTGTCGTCGAAGGCGAGTCGGGCGATCTTGTCGGGGTAGCCGTGCATGGTGAGGTCGTCGCCGATGGGGGCACCCCCGGCCGAAGGCTGGGGGAGGGTGCGCCAGATGTGGATGCTGGAGTCCTGGTTGCCGGTGCAGATCCATCGGCCGTTGGGGTTGAGCGCGATGGCGAGGTGCGAGCCGAGGTACCTGTACTCGGTGACCGGCTTGTCGGTGTGCCGTTCGTGGCAGCGCACGCCGCCGTAGGCGGAGCTGGCGAGGCGTCGGCCCTCGCGTAGCCAGGCGAGGTCGGTGACGGTGCTGGGGGCCGGGTCGGTGGTCCACTGCTGGGTGCCGTCCGGGTCCAGGACCAGGGCGCGGCGGCCGGAGGCGACGGCGACGCGCTCCGGCGAGGTCCAGCGCACCGCGTTGGACCAGGCTCCGGTGGCAAAGGTCAGGGCCCGGCCGTCGCAGCGCCGCCACAGGCCGTGGCCGGTGGGTCCGGTGAAGGCGAGGTGCGCTCCTTCGGGGGAGAATTCGAGGGCGAGCAGGCCGCCGGGCAGGCTGACGGTGCCGACGGGGGTGCCGGTGGCGGTCTCCAGGATCCAGGCGGTGCCAGCCGCTCCGGCGATGGCGACCGGCCGTCGGCCGGGGCGGTGGCGACGGCGACCGGGGCGTCGTCGACGGCCGTGGTCCAGCGGACGGAGATGTCGGTTGCGGTGGTCATGCGCGCACCCCCGCGAGGCAGTTGGCGAAGCCCTCGTTGAGGGCGGCGCGGTCGAGGTTGCGGCCGATGAAGACGAGCCGGTTGCGGCGGGTCTCGTCGGCGCGCCACTTGCGGCCGTTCTCGCCCTCCAGCAGCATGTGGACGCCCTGGAAGACGTACTGGCGCTCGTCGCCGGCGATGGCGAGGATGCCCTTGGAGCGGAAGATGTCCGCGCCCTGGGTGCGCAGCAGTTGCCCGAGCCAGGCGTTGAGGCGCGCTTCGTTCAGCTCACCGGGCAGGTCGATGCCGACCGAGGTGACGGTGGTGTCGTGCTGGTGCTCGGTCTCGGTGAGGAAGGAAGGGTCGCCCTCCAGGACCCGGTCCAGATCGAAGGCGTGCACGTCGAGGACCTTGGCCAGCGGCACCTCGGCCTGCTGAGCGGGGATGATCTCGACCATCGAGTTGATCGCGCGGATGTGCGAGGTCACCTCGGCGAGCTGCTCATGGGTGGCCAGGTCGGTCTTGTTGAGCACGATCCGGTCGGCGAAGGCGATCTGCTCGACGGCCTCGTTCTCCACGCCTTCGGGCTTGACCTCGGTGAGGTGTTCCAGGATGTGGGCGGCGTCGACCAGGGTGACGATGGCGTCGAGGCGTAGCTGGGAGGAGATCTCGTCGTCCATGAAGAAGGTCTGGGCGACGGGGGCGGGGTCGGCCAGGCCGGTGGTCTCGATGATGATCTGGTCGAACTTCTCGCGGCGGCGCATCAGGGCACCGAGGATGCGGATGAGGTCGCCGCGCACGGTGCAGCAGATGCAGCCGTTGTTCGTCTCGAAGATCTCTTCTTCGGCGTCGAGGACGAGGGCGTCGTCGATGCCGACTTCGCCGAACTCGTTCTCGATGACGGCGATCCGCATGCCGTGCTGCTCGGTGAGGATGCGGTTGAGCAGGGTGGTCTTGCCGGAGCCGAGGAAACCGGTCAGGACGGTGACGGGCACGCGGGTGTCGGCCTGGTCCTCAGTTTCGTCGGTGGTGGTGGCGGGGCTGGTCACGGTCGTTCTCCTTCGGCGGTGCGTGGTGCCTGGGTCAGGGCCTGGGCGAGCAGTTCGGTGGTGACCTCGTCGAGGGGGTGGTGCAGGGTCCAGCGCCGGATGGCACCGGAGGGTGGCAGTACGGCGACGACGGTCTTCACGGGTGGGCATCCCGGCTCGGTGCAGTCGAGCTGGCTGATGAGGACGGTGTCGTCCTCGGCCAGTTCGAGGAGTTCGCGGGTGTGGTTCTTGAGCGCGGTCAGCCGGGTGGTCCGGCGCGGTGACGGTGGTCTGGGCATGGCGGAGCCTCCTTCGGCAGTGCCGTAGGTGGTGGTGGGTGTGCCTGGGTGGTCAGCCGGCGGTTCTCGCGGCGGCGAGGCAGGCGGCGCAGGTGCCGGTCAGCTCGACGGTGTGCTGCACGTCGGCGAAGCCGGATATCTCGGCGACCTGGTCGGCCCACGCCTCGACAGCGGTGGCGTCGACCGGCTGGCTCGCGCCGCACTGGCGGCAGATCAGGTAGTGCCGGTGGTCGGGGCCCGGCCGGTAGCGGAACAGCTTCTCGCCGTTGGTGTCGCGCACCACGTCCGCGCGGCCGACGGCGGCCAGCGCGGTCAGGGTGCGATAGACGGTGCTCAGCCCCACCCGGGAGCCGGTGGTGAGCAGGCCGGCGTGCAGGAGTTGGGCGCTGACGAAGTCCTCACACCCGGCCAGGGCGCGAAGCACCTGGGCCCGCTGCGGAGTAAGGCGCCCGATCGACTCCTTGTCGTGCCCGGGGAGTTCCGTCGGGGGGCCCCGGGCGGGGGGCGGCCCGCCCAATAAGCAGGG
>NZ_JBHVPD010000153.1:0-17104 GCF_042887525.1 Kitasatospora sp. NPDC057936 | reverse complement strand
GGCCTACACCGGGCCCGGCCCCGAGCCGACGCTCACCAGCCCCGTCTCGTACGCGGCCACCACCACCTGGGCCCGGTCCCGCAGGCCCAGCTTGCCGAGGATCCGGGCCACGTGCGTCTTGACCGTCGCCTCGGACAGGCCGAACCGCGCGGCGAGTTCGGCGTTGCTGAGCCCGCGCGCGAGCAGGGTCATGACCTCCAGTTCGCGCGGGGTGAGCGCGGCCAGCTCGCGGTGCGGTGCGGCGGGGGCGTCCGGGCGGGCGAAGCGCTCGACGAGGCGGCGGGTGATCGCCGGGGCGAGCAGGGCGTCGCCGGAGCGCACCAGCCGGACGGCGGCGGCCAGGTGCTCGGGGGTGACGTCCTTGAGCAGGAAGCCGCTCGCGCCGGCGGCCATCGCGGCGTAGACGTACTGGTCGAGGTCGAAGGTGGTCAGCATGATCACCCGCGGCGGCTCCTGCGCCGTGTCGGCGACGATCCGCCGGGTGGCCTCCAGGCCGTCCAGGACGGGCATCCGGATGTCCATCAGCACGACGTCCGGTCTGGTCCGGCGCACGGCGGCCACCGCCTGCTCGCCGTCGTCGGCCTCGGCGACCACCTCGATCCCCTCGGACTCCAGGATCAGCCGGAAGCCGGTGCGCACCAGCGCCTGGTCGTCGGCGACCACCACGCGCAGCGGGTCGGTGCTCATGAACTCTCCAAGGGGATCAGGGCCTTGACGCGGTAGCCGCCGCGTGGCCGGGTGCCGGTGTGCAGGGTGCCGCCGTAGACGGCGAGGCGTTCGCGCAGGCCGATCAGGCCGCGGCCGTTGCCGGTGGCGGCAGCGCCGGTGGGGCGGCCGCCGGTGTCGGTGACCTCGACGGCCAGGTGGGCGGGGGCGTACTCGACGGTGACCTCGGCGGCGGCGCCGCCCGCGTGCTTGACGGTGTTGGTGAGCGCCTCCTGGACGACCCGGTAGGCGGCGAGTTCGACCCCGGGCGGCACGGCGCGGCGCTCGCCGGAGACGGTCAGCCCGACCGTCAGCCCGGCCTGCCGGACGCCCTCGACCAGCGCGTCCAGCCGGCCGAGGCCGGGCTGCGGGCTGAGGTCGGCGGTGGCGGCCGGGTCGTCGCCGGTGCCCGCGTCGATCGTCAGCAGGCCCATGACGTGCCGCAGTTCGGTCATCGCCGCGCGTCCGCCGGTCTCGACGGCGGCCATCGCCTCGCGGGCCTTGTCCGGCGCGGTGTCGAGGATCTTGCGCGCGGCCCCGGCCTGGATCGTCATCATGCTCACGTTGTGCGTCACGACGTCGTGCAACTCCCGGGCGATGCGGGCCCGTTCGTGCTCGACCGCGCGCTGGAGCGCGGCCAGCTGCTCGCGTTCGAGGGCGGAGAGCCGCTCGTGGCCCTCGGCCGCCCGGCGGCGCCACATGCGCAGTTCGTAGGCGACCGCGAACACCGGCACGAGGAGCAGCACGGCGACCACGCCGTTGGGGAAGTGCGGCAGTTTGGCCTCGGCGAAGAGGACCACGAGCGTGGTGGCGGCGGCGGGCAGGCTCGCCAGGACGGCGGCCGGGCGGCGCCCGTACGCGGCGACGCTGTAGGCGGCGATGACGACGGCGACGCCCGCCGAGTAGGCGATGTCCTCGGACTGGTGACGCACCAGCAGCGCGAGCGGCAGGACGGCCCACAGCACCGCCAGCGGGTACCGGCGGCGAAGCGCGAGCGGCAGCGGCACGACCGGCACCATCAGGAGGAGCGCCGAGTGCGGCTCCTGGACGATGAGGACGTAGTGCGTGCCGAGGGAGGCCAGGAACAGGGCCAGCACGACGTCGAACGCCCACCCGCGCCGGTTCGGCAGGGGCGGTGGAGGTCCGGCGCTCGGGCGGACGGCCGCGCGCAGCCGGTCCGGGGTCAGGGCTTCGATCACCGGCACATTGTGGCGGCCGGGCGCCCGGCTGGACAGCCCCGCGTCCGGCGGAGCCTCCTACCCCCGTCGACTACGTCGCAAGGATGACGCCGCGCGCCGTACCTCCCGCGCGGTACGGAAGTTGCCGCGCTCGGCGGACGCGGGTGCCCGGCCTCCCTCCGTACGGTCGTCCCGACCCACCAGGGACGACACGCGTCCCGACCCACCAGGGACGACACGAGGGACGACGATGAGCACCCCACCGGTGATCGAACTGCGCGGCGTGAGCCGCGGCTACGAGGGCGCGCGGGCCGCCCTGGACGACGTCACGCTGAGCGTGCGGCCGGGCGAGTCGGTGGCCGTGCTCGGCCCGTCGGGGAGCGGGAAGTCCACACTGCTCAACCTGGTGGCCGGGCTGGACCGGCCGACCGCGGGGACGGTCACGGTGGCCGGGACGCGGGTCGACGGGCTGAACGAGGCGGCCTCCGCCCGCTACCGGCGCAGCACCATCGGGATGGTGTTCCAGTTCTTCAACCTGCTGGACGACCTGACCGTGGCCGACAACGTGGCCCTCGCCGGCGAACTGGCGGGCGTGCCGCGCGGCGAGGCCCGGCGCAGGGCCGCCGAGCTGCTGGAGGCGCTCGGCGTCGACCGGCACGCCCGCGCCCACCCCGGCCGGCTGTCCGGCGGCGAGCGCCAGCGCGTCGCGGTGGCCCGGGCGCTGATGAACCGGCCGACGCTGCTGCTGGCCGACGAGCCGACCGGCGCGCTGGACTCGGCCTCGGGCGAGGACGTCAAGGAGCTGTTCCGGGAGCTGCACGAGGACGGGCAGACGATCCTGCTGGTGACGCACGACCTGAGGCTGGCCGAGGACTGCGCGACCCGCACGGTCCGGATGCGCGACGGCCGCGTCGAGGCGGATTCGGCGGTGGCGGCATGAGCGAGCGGAGGGAGCTCATCGTGGGTAGGTGCGCGTTGCGCGAGGCGCTCGCCGTGCGAAGCGAGGGGGGCGCATGAGCGCCCTCGGGAGGGTCGTCCGGGCGGGCGTCCGCCGCCGCCGGACCCAGTCGGTCGCCATCGGCCTGGCCGCCACGGTGGCCACCACCTGCTCCGTGCTGGGCGGTTCGCTGCTGGTCGCCTCCCAGGCGCCGTTCGACCACGCCTTCGAGGGCCAGCACGGCGCCCACCTCACCGCCCGCTTCGACGGCGCCCGCACCACCGCGGCCGGGCTCGCCGCCTCCGCCCGCGCGTCCGGCGTGACGGCCGCCGCCGGCCCGTTCCGCACCGTCACCGTCGACCCCGCGCCGGGCCCGGGCTCGACCGTCCCGGCCGGGGTGACGCTCCCGCCGATGACCGTCGTCGGCCGCGGCTCGGCCAGTGGCGACGTCGACGACGTCACGCTCCTCCAGGGGACCTGGCCGCACGCGGCGGACGAGGTGGTGCTCGACACCGGGTACGGCAGCACGCCCGCCGAGCTCGGCGGCTCGATCCGGCTGCCCGGCCTGCCGGGCGCGCCCGCGCTGAAGGTGGTCGGCCTCGCCCGCTCCGTCAGCCGCACCGCCGACGCCTGGGTCACCCCCGAGGGCGTCACCGCCCTCACCGCGCCCGGCACCACCCCCGGCTACGAGATGCTCTACCGCTTCGCCGACGCGGGCACCACCGGCGCGATGGACGCCGGCCGCTCCGCCGTCGCCGCCGCCGCGCCCGCCGGGGCGCTGACCGGCGCGCAGTCCTGGCTCACCGCCAAGCAGGGCTCGGACCGCAACACCGCGCTGTTCCTGCCCTTCCTGGTCGCCTTCGGACTGCTCGGCATGGCGATGTCCGTCCTGGTGGCGGGCAACGTCGTGGCCGGCGCGGTCGGCACCGCCACCCGGCGGATCGGCGTCCTCAAGGCGCTCGGCTGCACCCCGGCCCAGGTGGTCCGCGCGTACGTCGGCCAGGCGCTGGTGCCGGCCGCCGTCGGCACCCTCCTCGGGGTGGTCGTGGGCAACCTGCTGACCGTCCCGGTGCTCGCCACCACCGGGCAGGTCTACGGGACGGACGCCTCCGGCATCGCCCCCTGGGTCGACGCCGCCGTGGCGGGCGGCACCCTGGTCACCGTCGCGCTCGTCGCCTGGGCCGCCGCCGCTCGGGCCGGCCGGCTGCGCACGGTGGACGCGCTCGCCGTCGGCCGCACGGCGGGCGGCACCCGGCGCGCCGCGGTCGCGGCCCGCGCCGCCGCCCTGGCGGCCCGGCTGCCGCTGCCCCGGCCGCTGAGCCTCGGGCTCGCCCAGCCCTTCGCCCGCCCGGCCCGGGCCGCCGGGATGCTCGCGGCCGTGCTGTTCGGCACCGCGGCGGCGGTCTTCGCGGTGGGCATGGGCGGCACGATGACGTGGGTGCAGGAGGCGAAGAACCACGACGGCGCGGACGTGTTCGTGCACCCGCGGCGGGCGGACGGGCCCGGCTCCGGTGCGACGGCCGGCCGGCCGGTCGCCGCCGATCCGGCGGACGTGACCGCCGCGCTGGCCGGCCGTCCGGGCACGGCGTCCTCCTACGGCACCGGCACGGTCGACGTCGCCGTCCCCGGCGTGGCCGGCAGCACCACGGTGACGGCGTTCCAGGGCGACGCGTCCCGGGCCGGCTACCGGATGGTCTCCGGCCGCTGGTACCGGGGCCCGGGCGAGGCCGTCGCCCCGGCCACCTTCCTCACCGAGGCGAACGTCCGGCTCGGCGACCGGGTGACGTTCACGGACCACGGCCGGCCGGTCACCGTGACCGTCGTCGGAGAGGTCTTCGACCCGCACGTCCAGACGAACGAACTGCTCACCGACGCCCGGAGCTTCCCGTCCGGGACGGCCCCCCGACCGGACGCCTGGTTCGTCACGCTGACCAAGGGCACCGACCGGGCCGCCTACGCGGCCGCCCTCGGCACCGCGCTCGCCCCGGTGCACATGAGCGCCGAGGTCGGCGCGCCGCACGGCTCCAGCGGCTCGATCGCCGCACTGGACTCGCTGACCGCCACGCTGACGCTGCTCCTGGTCGTCGTCGCCGGGCTCGGGGTGTTCAACACCGTCGTCCTGGAGATCCGGGAACGCACCCGGGACATGGGCGTCACCAAGGCGCTCGGCATGACCCCGGCGCAGACCGTGGGCGTGGTGCTCGCCTCGGTCGTCCTCGTCGGGGTGGTCGGCGCGGCGATCGGCCTGCCCGTCGGGCTGCTGCTGCACGGGCTCACCGTGCCCGCCATGGGACACAGCGCCGGGCTCGACTTCCCGGCCTCGGCGCTGGACGTCCTCGGCGCGCCGGCGCTGGTTCTGCTCGCCGGCGGCGGGGTGCTGATCGCCGTCCTCGGGGCCCTGCTGCCCGCCGTCCGGGCGGCGCGGACGCGGACGGTGGCCGCGCTGCGGGCGGAGTGAGCGCCAGGGGCGCGTGTCGCCGGTTCAGGCCGGGTGCCGCGCCGCCGGGGCACGCGCCCCGCGCCCCGCGGAGCCCGGTCAGTCCCGGCCGGGCTCCTCGGCCTTCCGCTCGGCCGCCTTGACCTGCTCCTCGAACGCGCGGGCGTCGATCCGCTCGACCGTGGCGCCGTGCTTCGCGGCCAGCTCGTCCGCCGGGCCGGGGGACGCCTCGCGCACGTCCACCACGAGCATCGCACCGCCGTCCGGTACCCGCGGCGACAGCACGATCAGTCCGGCGCCGCCCTCCGTCGCCTGGTGCTCCTCGGCCGCGTTGCCGAGCACCGCGCCCGCCGCGAAGCCCAGCAGCACCCCGATCGGCCCGCCGAGCAGGCCCACCAGCCCGCCCAGCACGCCGGAGCCCACGGTCGCCACGCCCGCACCGCGCACGAAGCCGTCCCGCACCTCCAGCAGGCCGTCGGCGCTGCGCTCCAGCGCGGCCACCTGCCGCAGGCCGGGCAGGTGCTGCGCCTCGTCGTAGGCGGCGCGCCAGCCGGCGGCGTCCGGGAAGGTCAGCAGGACGACGTTGTGCTGCTCGCTCATGGTGCTCCGATCGGTCCACGGGTCCCGGGCTCCATC
Organism: Kitasatospora sp. NPDC057936; assembly: GCF_042887525.1. Lineage (NCBI taxonomy): Bacteria > Bacillati > Actinomycetota > Actinomycetes > Kitasatosporales > Streptomycetaceae > Kitasatospora > Kitasatospora sp. NPDC057936. The sequence goes on along the minus strand of NZ_JBHVPD010000153.1, from coordinate 11,211 downwards.
GTCACCCTGGGTGCCGGGCGCTGCCACAGCAGCGACCGGCCGCCGGGCTCCCCGGGGGCGGCGGCCCCGAAACGTGGGGTCCGGTTTGTGCGGCCTGCACCGCCCCGGTTTTGGCCAGGTGTGGGGCGGCCGTCGGGCCGGGCGGGGGAGCGGCGGGCGCGGCGGCCGGTGGCGGGACCGGGCATGGCCTGGGGGAACGGGGGCGGGGTGCCGGGCCGGACCTTATTTCGATCGTGGCCGGAATTGCGTCGGGTGGGGCGCACGCCCCTGGTGTGACGCGTGAGGCGCTGCCAGGATCCGGACCCGGCACGCCCGTGCCAGATCCCATCGCTTCGAGGAGGCAACATGCTGCCCACGGCTGAGCAGGTTCGCGCGCTCAAGGACGAGGACTTCCGGCTCACCCTCGGCCAGGGCCACCAGGTCCACCCGGCCGGCGAGCTCGCGGACGAGCTGTACGTGACCGCCTCGGTGCAGTCCGGCACCTGCGGCGGCTGGTCGAGCTGCGGCCGCGTCTGCAGCTTCTGAGTCCTCCGGGGGCCGTGAGGCCTCCGGAGCCGGCCGATCCCGGATCCCGCGGCTCTCCCGAGCCCACGGTCCGGGGTCGCGGCCGGCGCGGGTCCCGGCCGCACCGCCGGGATCCGCGCCGCGTCCGCGCCGCCGGCCGGCGGTTCGACCGTGGCCGGCCCACGGCACCGGGCACCCCACGGCCCTGGTGCTCTCCGGCCGCGAGGCGGACGGTACGGCTGCACTGCAACTCAACACCCCTGAGAGCGCGTCGAGTTGCCCAAGCAGGCGCAGCCGGTGACCGGTCCGCGGGGTGGTGCCCCGACCCCACGCCGGGGCACCACCCATCCTGAGCGGTCGGTATGGCGCGACAGTGAGAGACACAGCGAGAGAGGCGACCCCGACCCGTGGTTGACGCGACCGAACTCCTGCGGGCCGCCGCCCGCGCCGTCCCGCTGAACGCCCGCGGTCCGGTGCCCGGCACCGAGACGGCGGGGCTCGCCGAACGCGCCGAACGGGTTGAACGGTCCGAACGGGTTGAACGCGCCGAACGGTCCGAACGCGCCACGCGGAAGCTGGACCGCTGGCGCGCCCAGGCGCCATTCGACCGGGACGGCTGGTTCGAGCGCCGCCTCGCCGCCGACGGCCTCGACCCGGACGCCCTGCACGCCCTGCTCGCCGAGCACCCGGACGCCCTCGCCGACCGCCTCGGGCGCCTCCCGTGGGCCGAGCGCCTCGCCGCCGCCTTCGCGACACCCGCCACCCTCGACGTGCCCGAGGACCACGCCTTCGCCCGGCTCGTCGCGCCCCTGCTGGCCGACGCCCGCGACCGCCTGCGCGCCGCGATCGCCGACCTGGACGTCCCCGCCCTCGGCACGCCCGAGGAGCTGACCGCCCTCGTCCTCCCGGCGCTCACCGCCGCCGTCCACGGCATGGCCGTCCGCACCGTCATCACCGAGCTCCACGTCGCCCGCCTCACCGGCGAGTTGACCGGTGACACCCCCGAGGAGCGCTACCGCGACTTCCTCGACCGGCTCACCCGGCCCGGGCGCGCCTTGCGCCTGCTCGCCGAACACCCAGTCCTGGCCCACCGGTTGACGACCGCCGCCGAGCAGTGGACCGCCACCGGCCGCACGCTGTTCCGCCGCCTCGCCGCCGACCTGCCCGCGATCCGCGCCACCTTCGCCGACGGCCGTCCGCTCGGCCGCCTCACCGAACTCGCCACCGGCCTCGGCGATCCGCACCGCGGCGGCGCCACCGTGAGCTCCCTGCGCTTCGAGCACGGCACCCGGATCGTCTACAAGCCCCGCCCGCTCGGCGCCGAGAACCACTTCCAGCAGGTCCTGCGGTGGCTCAACCCCCGGCTCCGGCTGCCCCTGCACGACCTCGCCCACCTGGCCCGCGACGGCTACGGCTGGGTCGCCCACGTCACGGCCGAACCGGCCCGCGACGAGGCCGAGTTGAGCGCCTTCTACCACCGTGCCGGCACGCTCGCCGCCCTCATGTACGTCCTCGACGCCGTCGACTGCCACGCGCAGAACCTGCTCGCCGTCCGGGACCAGCCCGTGCTCATCGACCTGGAGGCCCTGCTTCACCCCGACCTGCACGAGCCCGCCAAGGACCTCTCCGAGTCCGAGCGCCTCGCCCGCCACCACGCCCGCCACTCGGTGCTGCGCTCGGGCCTGCTGCCCGAACGCATGTGGGACGAGGGCAACGGCGGCACCGACCTCTCCGCCCTCGGCTGGGACCCTTCGACCCTCCCGCCCCGCGCGGCACCCGTCCTCGTCGGCGAAGGCACGGACGAACTGCGGCTCGAATACCGGCGGTTGCCGATCGAGGCCCCGGGCAGCCGGCCCGTCCCGGCCGACCGGCCGCTGCGCCTCGCCGACCACCTGGACGAGTTGGAGGCCGGCTTCACCGAGGCCTACCGGATCCTCGCCGCGGAAAAGGACCAACTCGGCGATCTGATACGCGCGTTCGCCGGCGACGAGACCCGCATGCTGCGCCGCGATACCTTCGAGTACCGCAGCCTCCTCAACACCGCCTGCCACCCCGACCTCCTGCGCGACGCCCTCGACCAGGACCGCCACCTCGACCGGCTCTGGGCCCTCGCCGCCTGGGAGGAGCACGCGCTCGCCTTCGTCGAGCACGAGCGCGCGGACCTGTGGCGCGGCGACGTGCCCGTGTTCACCATCCGCCCGGACGGCGTCGACGCCCGCTCCTCGACCGGCGCGGTGATCCCGGGCGTCGCGGACCGGCCCGCGCTCGACCTCGCCCTCGCGAAGGCGGACGGGCTGGGCGAGGAGGACCTGGAGTGCCAACTCCAGCTCCTCCGGCTGTCCGTGACGACGGCCGACGGCGCCCGCGAGCCGCGCCGAACGACGACGACCGCACCCCTCGCCGCACCGGCCGGGACGGAGGACGGCCTCGCGGTCCGCGCCCTCGCCAAGGCCGTCGAAGCCGGCGAGCAGCTCCTCCGCGAGGCCCACCGGGGCAGCGCCGACCTCGCCTGGGCGGGCCCCAACTGGACCCCGCCCGGCCGCTGGGCGCCCGCCGAGCTCGGCCCCGACCTCTACAGCGGCACGGCCGGCATCGTCCTCTTCCTCCACCAGCTCGCCACCGTCACCGGGGACCGCTCCCACCGCGAGGCGGCCCGGGCCGCCGAACGCACGCTCCGCCGCCAGGTCCGCCGTCGCGCCGACCGCCTCGGCGGCGGCCTCGCCGGCACCGGCGGCGTGCTGTACGCCCTCGCGCACCTCGCCGCCGACCACCCGGACGACGAACTCGACGCCCTGGCGGGGCAGATGATCGGCCGGATCGCGGCCACCGCCGCCGAGGACGTCCAGCACGACCTCCTGGCGGGCAACGCCGGCACCATCGGCGGCCTCCTGGCCTGGGCCTCCGTCCGCCCCGGCCCGGCCGTGACCGCCGCCCTCGCGGCCTGTGCCGCACGCCTCACGGAAACCGCGGCCCCGCACCCGGAATTGGGGAGGGCCGACGGCGGCGTCGGCTGGCTCCCCGCCTCCCTCGCGGGCGCGGCCGCCCGTCCGCTCGCGGGGTTCGCCCACGGCGCGTCCGGCATCGCGTGGGCACTGGCGAAGGCGGGCCACCACCTGGGCGACTCCCGCCTTCCCCAACTCGCCCTCGCCGCACTGGACTACGAGCGCACCCTGTTCGACCCGGCCGCCGCCAACTGGCGCGACGTCCGCGAGGACGGCGGTCCCGACGGCCCGTCCTTCCCGGTCCTCTGGTGCCACGGCGCCTCCGGCATCGCCCTCGCCCGGGTGGAGCTCGCCGAACTCCTGCCGGAAGGCGGCGAGTTGCTCGCGAAGGAGCGTGACGCCGCCCTCGACACCGTGCTGCGCGAGGGCTTCGGCCTCAACGCGTCCCTGTGCCACGGCGACCTCGGCAACGTGGAACCCCTCCACCTCGCGGGACGCCCCTGGCACGGCGCGGCCCGCGCCGCCCTGGACGCCCTCGACGCCAGGGGCTGGACCTGCGGCCTGCCGCACGGCGTCCACAGCCCGTCCCTCATGGTCGGCCTCGCCGGCATCGGCCACGGCCTCCTCCGCCTGGCCGCACCCACCCGAGTCCCGTCCCTCCTGGCCCTCCACCCGCCGACGGTGCGTTGACCCTACGGCCCCCGCAACCGCCCGCGCGTGGTGCCCGGCTCACGCGCCGGTGGCACTCGGGCAGAACTCCGCCTCCAGTTCGTCGGTGAACACGCCGATCGGCCAGGCGCCGCTCTTCCAGGTCCCGTTCGTCCAGTCGCCGTTGACGTTGGTGGAGAGCAGGTGGCGGCCGTCCCGGCTGCCGTAGGTGTAGGTCCACGAGCCGTTGATGGCGCCGCCCATGCCCCACACCGTGGTGCAGGACAGCTTGATCGAGCTCACGCCCAGGCCGTACGCCGTGTTCTCGATCCACGTCTTCGGCGGCGTCGGGATCATCGTGAACATCTCCCGCTGCTGGGCGGGCGGCAGCAGGCGGCCGCCCAGCAGCGCGGCGAAGAAGGTGTCGAGGTCGCCGACGGTGGAGATCATGTCGCCGGAGGCCCAGCCCCAGGACGGGCTCAGCTCGGTGACGTCGTAGACGGGCGCGTCCGGGTGGGGGTCGCCCAGGCGCGTGTACTCGCGCCCGTGCGGCCCGTGGACGGTGACGTCGGACGGGGTCGGCGTGGAGGTGCTCCCGAGGCCGAGCGGGGCGCCGATCCGCTGCTCGATCTGCTCGGCGAGCGTGGTGCCGGTGGCGCGTTCGACGATCAGCCCGGCGAGGACGTAGTTGGTGTCGGAGTACGTCCAGCCGGTGCCGGGGGCGAAGTCGGGCCGGTGGTGCATCGCGATCCCGACGAGCTGCGCGGGGGTGTAGTCGTCGAAGCGGTGCCGGAGGAAGGCGGTGCCGCCCGCCTTGCGCTGGACGTCCTCGTCCATCACGTAGTTGAAGACGCCGCTGGTGTGGTTGAGCAGCTGTCGCACGGTGATCCGGTCGGGCTGGTAGCCGGGCCCGTCGACGACGCCGGGGAGCCAGCGGTCGACGCTGTCGTCGAGGCTCAGCCGGCCCTCGGCGGCGAGCTGGAGGACGACGGTGGCGACGAAGGTCTTGGTGGTGCTGCCGATCCGGAACCGGTCCTGCGGGTGGCGCGCCCGCCCGGTGGCGGTGTCGGCGACGCCCGCGCCGCCGTACCAGTGGCGGTGGCCGTCCCTGACCTCGGCGACCGCGCCGGGCAGACCGCCCTCGGCCACGGCCCGGTCCAGCACCTTCTGCACGCCGTCGTGCCCGCTCTTCGCGGCCGACGCGGCGAGGGCCGGTGTGGCGAGGGCCGGCGTGGCGGCGGTGGCCGAGAGCACGGCTCCGGCGAGCACGGCGCCGACGGTGGTGCGGATCGTGGTCTTCATGGTGTGTTCCCCCTGGCGGTGGTTGTGGTTGCGAGGAAGAAACTACGGCGTGCTTTCCATATGAATCAACGTCAACTCCTATTGCCCGATGAATCCTTGCAGCTCACAGCGGCGATATCCTTGCAATGGCCCTGCCAGTGATTGCAAGGCCGTGCGGGTTCATTGCAACAAGCCCGGAGCCCTGCGCATACTGGTCGCGCCACGCGAGGAGACGAGGACGGATGCCCGGAGCCAGACTGACCCAGCAGGACCGCCGCCGGATCGCCACCGGCCTGGCCGAGGGGCTCGGCTACGGCGAGATCGCCCGCGACCTCGGCCGCCCGACGTCCACCGTGACCCGCGAGATCGCCCGCAACGGCGGCCCCTCCGGCTACCGCGCCGAGCGCGCCCACCGGGCCACCGTCCAGCGCTCCCGCCGCACCCGCCCGGCCCCGCCCTCGGGCGCCCGCTCGGCCGTCGTCGTCCGGCAGGCGGCCGGGCGCGACCCGGTCGCCGTGCGCGAGTTCGCCGAACGGATGGCCGAGTTGCTGGTCCACGTCGGCATGCCCCGGATGGTGGCCCGGGTGCTCACCTGCCTCTACGTCACCGACGACGGCAGCCTCACCGCGGGCGACCTCGCCGACCGGCTCCGGGTCAGCCCGGCCTCCGTCTCCAAGGCGACCGCCTACCTGGAGGGCCAGGCGCTGGTCCGCCGCGAGCGCGACGAGCACCGGCGCCGCACGCGCTACGTCATCGACGGCGACATCTGGTACCGCGCGCTGCTGGCCAGCGCCGAACGCAACGCGATGCTCGCCGGGGTCGCCCGCGAGGGCGCCGAACTGCTCGGCCCCGCCACCCCGGCCGGCGCCCGGATGGACGGCGCCGCCGCACTCCTCGACCGGATCGGCCAGGACATCGTGCGTGCCGTCCTGCAGTGGCGGGAAGCGCCGTGACCTAAGGCCTGTCGTCAAACCCCCGCCCTCCGGGCGGACGACGGGAGTTTGACGACAGGCCCTGGACCCGGGGGAGGATGGGCGCATGCAGCTGAGGATCGAGGCCACCGACCTGCCCGGCCGCGAGTGCGGCGCCGCCCCCGGCTTCCCGGGCTACCGCGACATCCACGTCGCCGTCCAGCGCCGCGCCAAGCCGGGCGAGTTGCTGGACCCGCAGCCCGGCGACGCGCCGCGCGCGGAGTGGACGCTGGAGTGCGTGGCGAAGCCGACGCCCGCCGGCACCGACATCACCGGCCGGTACGTCCAGGGCGGCCCGGGCGGGCGCTTCGTCTACCTCAACTGGCTGAGCGGCCCGGGGTCCACGATGTTCCGCCGCGCGAAGATCTTCCTGGACGCGATTCCCCCGGAGGTCGTCGAAGCCGCCGTCCGCTCCGGCCTGTTGGTGGCCTGCCTGGGCCTCACGGACGCCAAGGGCCACCCGCTGTGCGCCGCCGTCCGCCCGCCGCTGGTCACCTGGACGGCAGGGGGCTGAGCGCCGCGTACTCCAGGGGCGCCGAGGGGTCGATCGACACGTCGGCGGGAGCCGGCTCGGCGCCCGCGCGGACCAGTAGGTCGCCGATGGCGGCGACCATCGCGCCGTTGTCCGTGCAGAGCCGCAGCGGCGGTACGCGCAGGGTGATGCCCGCCGCTGCGCAGCGCTCCTCCGCCATCGCCCTGACGCGGGAGTTGGCGGCCACCCCGCCGACCACCACGAGCGTGCCGATGCCGTGGTCCGTGCAGGCCCGTACCGCCTTGCGGGTCAGCACGTCGGCGATCGCCTCCTGGAGCGCCGCCGCCGCGTCGGGGACGTGCGGCGCGCGCTGCGCCTCCACCCAGCGGGCGGCGGCGGTCTTGAGGCCGGAGAACGAGAACGCGTACGGGTGGTCCTGCGGCCCGGTCAGCGGGCGGGGCAGCCGGACGGCGGTCGGGTCGCCGTCGCGCGCCGCGCGGTCGATCGCGGGACCGCCCGGGTAGGGGAGTCCGAGGATCCTCGCGACCTTGTCGAAGCACTCCCCGGCCGCGTCGTCGAGGGTGTCGCCGAGGTGGACGATCGGGTCGCGGGCGAGGTCGCGCACGAGCAGCAGCGAGGTGTGCCCGCCGGAGACGATGAGCACGACGGACGGGTCCGGCAGCGGCCCGCCGTCGAGCGTCGCGGCGGCGACGTGCCCGGCGAGGTGGTGCACCCCGTGGAGCGGGACGCCGAGCGAGAACGCGTACGCCTTGGCGGCGGCCACGCCCACGTGGAGGGCGCCGGAGAGGCCGGGGCCGGTGGTGACCGCGACGGCGCCGACGTCCCGGAGCGTCAGTCCGGCCCGGTGCAGGGCCTCCTGGACCACGGGGGCCATCGCGTGGACGTGGGCGCGGGCGGCGATCTCCGGCACGACGCCGCCGTAGCGGGCGTGCTCGTCCATCGACGACGCCACCGCCTGCCCGAGCAACACGCCGTCACGGACCAGCCCGGCGCCCGTCTCGTCGCACGAGGACTCGATCCCGAGTACGACCGTCACAGTCTCTCACCTGCCTCACCCATTACACGTGGCGGTCCCATTGTGCCCGATGTTCCGTCGGGAATAAGCAGGAGCCCATTGATCGCTCCTGCAACCGATACGCAATAGTGTTGTCCCGGCACGATCGCCAACTTCGTGAAAGAAGGACCCGTTGGGCACCTACTCGCTTCCCGACCTGCCGTACGACTACTCCGCGCTGGAGCGGGCGATGTCGGCCGAGATCCTGGAGCTGCACCACTCCAAGCACCACGCCGCGTACGTGAAGGGCGCGAACGACACCCTGGAGCAGCTGGCCGAGGCGCGCGACAAGGAGCAGTTCGGCGGCCTGGTCGGCCTGCAGAAGACGTTCGCCTTCCACCTGTCCGGCCACGTCCTGCACTCGCTGTTCTGGCAGAACCTGTCCCCGGAGGGCGGCGACCGCCCCGAGGGCGAGCTGGCCGACGCGATCACCGAGCACTTCGGCAGCTTCGAGGCCTTCAAGAAGCAGCTGACGAACGCCACCACGGGCGTGCAGGGCTCGGGTTGGGGCATCCTGTCGTGGGAGCCGCTGAGCAAGCGCCTGATCGTCGAGCAGGTCTACGACCACCACGGCAACGTCGGCCAGGGCACCACCCCGCTGCTGGCCTTCGACGCCTGGGAGCACGCCTACTACCTGCAGTACCGCAACGTGCGCCCCGACTACGTGACCCGCCTGTGGGACGTCGTCAACTGGCAGGACGTCTCGGCCCGCTTCGCCGCCGTCAAGTCCGCCTGAACCGATTCAGGCATCGGGAATGTCCCGGCCCGCTCAGGCGGTCCGGGGCATTCCCCTCGCATCCCCGCCAACCCGCCGATGAGCACATTCAGGTCGGAAGCTCCCGAATGCGTCGTCTACGACAACCTGGGGGTAGGAGGCCGGTTGGCGGCTGGTCGGGCCAGCCCGCTCGGATCCTCTGCTGCAAGAGCCGCTCCGAGCAGCTGTCGGACCTGCTCCTCCGCCTTAGCCGACAGTCCCCGGTGCCCTGTGGGTTCGATGCGCACGTCATCACCCCATTGCGTTCGCACGCTTGGCCAGCTTCGTCAGCTCCGTAGGAGCGCCTCGGCCGGCGATGAGGATGAGTTCACGGATCGTCGCCCGCGCCGCCACGTGACTCCGGACGCTCTCCGGCGCCGCTTCCTCGGCTCGAAGGAGGCAGTCGATCGCCTCACCCAGGTGACGTCGTTGCGCGTGAGCTCGCCCGAGGTCGATCAGTAGCCTTGACCTGCGCTCGGGCGAGAGCTGTCCGGCATCGATCCGGCAGCCGATTTCCAGAGCCTCGCCCGCATCGCCGAGTTCGACTGCCGTCGAGACGGCCTGAATCTCGACGTTCGTAGGCCCGAACTCCAGGTTGAAGTCGTTGCGGTCCTCGCCGAGTCGTGCCGCGACCTCACGGGCGCGGGCGAGTTCTCTCAGCGCCTGCTCGCGTTGGCCGGCGCGAGCGGCGGCCAACGCGAGAACCAGGTGGAGCGCGCCGAGGACGGACAACGCTTCCGGTGGCGGATGTCCTGCCGACGTGTAGGTCCGGAGCGCCGCCACCGCAGTCCCGGCGGCGTGTTCTGCCTGGTCCAACCGCCGTAGTCGGACGAATGCGTGGGCCAGTCGGTAGATGCCGGCGAAGACGTGCAGTGGCTGTCCGGCCTGCTCGGCGGCTTGGATGGCCCGGTCGGCGGCCACCCATGCGGCGTCGGCCTCGTCTTGGCGGACGAATGCCGCTGCGACCGCCTGATATGCCTGGCTGAGCAGTAGCAGGATCTTGGGGCGCTCCTCCGCCGCGGCGGTTCGCGACGCCCGCTCCAGACGTGGCAGGACGTCGGCGATGGCAGTGCTGAGCTCGGCAAAACGTGCGCCGTGCGTCAGATGCCAGAACTCCTCGGTGGCGGTTGCCAGCTCGGGCAGGTCGACGGTTTCCGTCCGGGGGCGTTCGCCGAGCAGCGCATCAAGAGCGGGATGACCCGACAGCGACAGCCGCACAAGATCAAGGTCGTTGGTCTGTTCGGTAGCCGAGGGTACGGGTGCGGCGGATGATGGCGCATCGGGCCTGAGCGTCTGAACGGAGACGCCAAGGCCGTTCGCCAGCAAGTGGAGGACGTCGAGACGGACCACCGGCTGGATGCCCCGCTCGACCTGGGACACCCAACTGGCGGTTCGGTTGACGGCGGCGGCGAGTTGGTCCTGCCGCATGCCACGCCCCTTGCGTAGCTGGGCGACCCGGGCGCCGAACGCCCGCTGTTCCTCAGGACTCACCGGGTGAGTTGGTCGGCGGACGCGCCCTTGCCGGAGATCTCGGCCAGGAACGTGACCTCGAACGACTCCAGGTACTGGCCACGTTCGGCAAGGAATCGGCGGACGTGGGGCTGGCGCTCGTGCTCCTCGAACGCCTCACGGTCCGCATACAGCTCGTAGAAGACCCGGACGTGAGGCTCGTCCGGTACAGCGTGGTTGACGTAGACGAGAGTGCCGGGTTCCTTGGCGCGGATTCCTTCGAGCGCTTCCTCAGCCAGGGCGTCGAAGGCCTGAGCAGCTGTCACATCGCGGGCCACGAAACGCACAACGAGGCCGAATCCCATGGTTCTCCCCTTCCTGGATTGGTTGAGTCTCGCACGACTAGGTGAACGTCTGCGAGTAGCAGATTCTCTTGACTCACAGTTTTTCTGCGACTACGTTCAGTGCAGTCGCCGTGGCTGAGAGCTATGGCCGGCTTCCCTTTTCGCTGCCGTCTGGTGACGGCCACTGCCCATCTGCAGTGATGGAGGAGCAATGGGGTGGAACGTGATCGTCAGCCCGCTCAACACCGCCGGCTTTCCGGTGCCGCTGGAGTGGGGTGTACCGCCAGGGGTCGACTCCGTTCCGCCGGCCCGGCGGCTGGTGATGGCGATCGTGCGGGAGTGGGGAGTGCCGCTCTCGCCCGATGATCTCCAGGAGGTGGAGCTGTGCGCGAGCGAGCTGATCGCCAACGCCCTCCTGCACACGAGGTCGCGCTGTACCGTGGCCATCCGATGGCGCGCCGGCCGGTTGCGGGTCGAGGTCATCGACCGGCGCCCGGATCTCCCGCGGCCGGAGCGCTGCACCGAATCGACAAGTGGCCGTGGGCTGTTGTTGGTGGAGACGCTGGCCACCGCCTGGGGCTGGCACCCGGCGGGGGCGGGCAAAGTGGTGTGGTTCGAATACCTGGAGACCTCCGAAGTGCCGTGGGGCCCCCCCGCGGGGGGGGGGGCCCAGGGGCGCCGGGGCCCGCCCCCCGGGGCGGGGTTAAAACCCAACGGCGGAGCGGGGGGTGGGTTTAAAAAAATAAGAGGGGGGCGGAGAAAATATTTTTT
>NZ_JBHVPD010000152.1:0-17285 GCF_042887525.1 Kitasatospora sp. NPDC057936 | reverse complement strand
CCTCCGGGTGGGCCGCCGTCGTTCGCTCACTTCGCACGCGGGGAGCCGGACCGGACGGGGGTGGGCCGGTCCGGCCCCGCATCCGGCCCTCAGGAGTCGCGTCGAACAGCCTCGACACGACGGCGCCGGAGCACCATGCCGGCCCAGCCGACGCTGATCGCCGCCGCGCCGGCGAGCAGCAGCGGACCGGTGGCCGACGTGCCGACGGCCGCGGAGGCGGTCGGCACCACGAGACCGGCCGGGGAGTTGGGGTCGCCGCCGTGACCGTGGTGGGCGACCGTGGACTTCGGGGCGTCCGCGGCGATCTGCGCGTCGCTCGGCGCGGCCGGGGCCTGCGCCGCGAGCGCGGACACCGGGGCGCCGCCGGCCGCGGCGGGCTTGCCGAAGTCGACGTCCGAGCAGCTGTAGAACGCCTCCGGGCTGTCGCTGCGCTGCCAGATCATGTACAGCAGCTGGCGGCCGGTGCGCTGCGGCAGCGTGCCCGGGTAGGTGTAGTACCCGTTGGTGGCGGTGCGGTCGACCTGCACCTGGGCCACCGGCGTCGGGTCGAGGTCGGACCACTTGAGGGGCTTCGTGGGGTCGTAGCCCTCCTTGGTGATGTAGACGGTCTGGGTGCCGACGTGCGGCGCGGTGGTGCGGAACTGGAAGGTGAAGGCGCCCGCGGCGACGGCGGTGGCCGGCCAGTCGGTGCGCGGCCAGTCCAGGGCCTGGTACTTGTCGCGGTTGGCCGAGCAGAGCTTGCCGTCCGGGATCAGCGCCTGGTGGTTGCCGTTGGCGTTGGCGATGTTGACCTCGTTCCAGTCGTAGAGCGGCTGGGTGCCGCTCGCCGCGACGAGGTCCTTGCAGACCTGGGAGACGGGGTGCTCGGGACCCTCGGCGTAGCAGGCCGCGACCCGGCTGACGGGCCCGGTCATCGTGCCGTGGGCACTGGCGGTGCCGGCGGTGGCCGCCGCCATCGCGAGGACCGCGGCGCCGACGGCGCCGACGGACAGGGCACTTCGCTTGATGGACATGGGGTGGGGACTCCTCGACCGTCGTTCCGGGCGGGTGTGGGGGAGCGGACACGCCTGCCCGTTCGGGAGCCGCGGCCCGGATCGCGGACCCCCGGGCAGAGCGTAGGATTGGTCTGGACCAGATGGCAATAGCTCTGCGTCATGCGGTTATTGACGGACTGTATGGCCCCGAGCAGCACAAAGGCCCGACGGGACACCGGGGTTAGGCGTTCCATCGGGCCTGCTTAAGGCTGCGGAAAGGTCAGCGGGTCCGGTCGTTGTAGAAGCCGGCCTGGATCACGTTCTGGTGGTTCCCATCCTTGATCGTGTTGTTGATGATCGTCACGTTGGCTGCCTGGTCGTCCTGCCTCGGAGCGAACTCGTCGAGGATTGCGACGAGTTGAGTGACCATGGCCGGGTCGTTCGCCAGCAGTCGGCGCAGCTTCGGCTCCCACTCGCCCTGCGCGCTCCGGGCGGCGGACTCGCTGTCGCCCTCCTGCGCCGAGACCAGCTCGGCCTGGGTCTCGTCCAGCTCCTCGGCGACCGACTCCGCCTTGCGGCCGAACATCGCGGCAACGCGCGGCTTGACCCGGTCCCAGGCCGATGTGACCATGAGGCCGGCCAGGACGGTCGCGCCCCTCGTCGCAATCTCAGTGATCTCGGCGTCCATGCCGCTCCCTTGTCGTCGCCCAATCTCGGCACCACCGTAGGGCAGAACCGGACGAAGCGTCAGAGGAACGTCTTCCCCTCGCCCCGGTACGTCGGGACGGTCCGGACGACCCGGTCGCCCTCGATCAGGTGCAGCTCGGCGAAGCGTTCGCACAGTTCGCCCGCCTTGGCGTGCCGGAACCAGACCCGGTCGCCGATCAGCAGGTCGTCCGCAGCGGCGCCGAGCAGCGGGGTCTGGACCTCGCCCGCGCCCTCCGTCGGGTCGTAGCGCAGGCCCTCGGGCAGATACGGGGTCGGGGAGCGGTCGGGGCCGGCCGGGCCGGAGGCTGCGTAGCCGCCGCCGAGGACGGTCACCACGCCGACGCCGGGCCGCCGGACGACCGGCTGGCCGAAGAGTGCGGCCGGACGGCCGTCGAACGAGCGGTAGTTGTCGAACAGCCGGGGCAGGTAGAGCCCGGAGCCGGCCGCGACCTCGGTGACGGCGCGCTCGGCCACCGTGCTCTCCACGCTGCCGGTGCCGCCGCCGTTGACGAACTCCAGCTCGGCGACCTGCCGCAGCCGCCGGACCGCGGCCGCGCGCCGCTCGGCCAGTTCGGTGCGGGCCTTGGCCTGCATGAGCCGGATCACCCGTGAGCGCACCGGCCGTCCGGGCACCCGGTCGCCGACCCCGGCGACGTGCCCCTCGTACGCCATCAGGCCTACGACCCGGAAGCCCGGGCGGCGCTGGACGGCCTCGGCGAAGGCGCCGAGGTCCTCGGGGGTGCGCAGCGGCGAGCGGCGGGCGCCGATCCGGACGCGTCCGCCGAGCAGGTGCAGCGCGGTGTCGAGCTCCAGGCAGACCCGGACCTCGGCGTCGCCGGCGCGGGCCTTGTCGATCAGGTCGAGCTGGGCGGGGTCGTCAAGGACGACGGTGACCTCGCGGGCGAGCTCCGGGTCGGCGGTCAGCGCGGCGAAGCCGTCGCGGTCGGCGGAGGGGTAGGCGAGCAGGACGTCGCGCAGGCCGGTGCGGGCGAGCCAGAGCGACTCGTCGAGGGTGAAGCTCATCACCCCGGCGAAGCCGTCGGTGGCGAGCGCGCGTTCCAGCAGGGCGCGGCAGCGCAGCGACTTGCTGGCGACCCGGATCGGCTTGCCGCCCGCGCGGCGCACGAGGTCGGCGGCGTTGGCGTCGAAGGCGGCGAGGTCGACGACGGCGACCGGCCCGTCCAGGTGTGCGGTGGCCCGGTCGTACCGGGCGCGGTCGGAGACCGGGGTGGCGCTGGGAGCGGGTTCGAGCATCACCATGTGCGCAGGCTGCCACACCCGGCTACCCGTGGGTAGGGGGCGCGTGCGGATTTGTGCGGCTCCCGGGACGGGGTGGCATAGGGTCGGCCGGGTGGACCGCAAAGACTTCTCCAACCCGGCGTTCGTCGGCAAGACCATCCCGAACCCCGGCTTCGGCGACGACGACGGCACGGCGGACGCGGCGCTGACCGCGGCGCTCGCCCGCTGGTCGCAGGACCGCTCGGCCGAGCCCGAGGTGCTGGCGGCGCTCACCCCGACCCGGCTGATGGTCCCGATCGTCGCCCTGCTCGGCGAGGTCGAGGTGGACGAGCACGGGCACAAGCACGACAAGACCAGCGACATGGCGGTGCCGGTGCTGGAGGCCCCGGACGGGCGCCGCGCGCTGCCGGCGTTCACGTCGCTGGAGACGCTGGCCCGCTGGCGCGCCGACGCCCGCCCGGCGCCGGTGGCGGCCCCGCAGGCGGCGATGGTCGCGTACTCCGAGAAGGCCGACACCCTGCTGATCGACCCGGCGGGCCCGGTGCCGTACCAGCTGACCGGCGCCCGCCTTCGTGCGCTCGCCGAGAACCGGCCGTATCTGCCGCCGCTGCGCGACCCCGAGGTGCGCGAGGCGGTGCGGGCGCTGCTGGCGGACCAGCCGCAGGTGGTGTCCGGCCTGCTGGGCCCCGGGGACGGCTCGGACGGGGTGCTCGCGGTGGTGTTCGACCCGGAGCTCGACCAGGCGGGCGTGCAGGAGGCGGCCCGGCGGGTCGGCCGCGCGGTGGCGGCGGACCCGGTGCTCCGCGTCCGGCTGGACCGCGGCCTGGACCTGGCGGTGCTGCCGGCGAGCGCGCAGCTGCCGGGGGAGCCGCTGTACCGGCGGTAGAAACGAACGGGGAGCACCTACCAACGTTGGTAGGTGCTCCCCGGGAGAACCGCTCAGGAGTAGACCGGCCCCGTGAACTTCTCGCCCGGCCCGGTGCCCGGCGCGTCCGGCACGATGGAGGCCTCGCGGAAGGCCAGCTGCAGCGAGCGCAGGCCGTCGCGCAGCGGGGCGGCGTGGAAGTTGCTGATCTCCGGGGCGCCGGCGGTGACCAGTCCGGCGAGCGCGGTGATCAGCTTGCGGGCCTCGTCGAGGTCCTTGTCCTTGTCGCCGCCCTCGGCGAGGCCGCACTTGACGGCCGCGGCGCTCATCAGGTGCACGGCGACGGTGGTGATCACCTCGACGGCGGGGACCTCGGCGATGTCCCGGGTCAGGTCGTCGAAGCCGATCGCGTCGTCGTCCGCGCCGGGGTTCTGGGTGGGCTCGCTGCTCAAGGGGGGCTCGTTCCGTCGTGCCGGTGTCCGTGTACACCTGGAGCGTACAAGGGCCCCGGAATGCGCCGAAAAGTGCGGTGCGCGCGCGTGGAAGGCGCGGAAAAGCGCGGAAACGCGGGGTGTGCCGGGGCGGAATGGCGTTCGACCTTCCGGCGCTGTATGCTTCGAGACTGACCGGCCGGGATCCCGCATGGGCACCCGGCCAGCAAGTGGAGGCTCCACCCAGGAGGCCCGAGAGGGCAACCGCGACAGTCTCCCACCTGGTCGGCCTCGCGGTCGACGGGTCCCGGTCCGCGACGGGCGCCACGGCGCCGAGTCGCCGCAGCGCCCCTCACCGGGTGCCGCCCCCGGATTGTGTGGAGCCCCGCTTGTACCGAGCGGGGCTTTTTTCGTGTCGCGGGTGCAGATGGTGCCGAGCAGGTGCCGGGCAGCGCAGCACGAATGAAGCCCCGCCCAGTGGTCGAGTCCACTACGTGCGACCGCCGTCCGACGGCCGCATCGCAGAAGGTGCAACCGAGGAGGCCCCATCAGCACCGAGCCCCGCATCAACGACCGGATTCGCGTTCCGGAGGTGCGACTCGTCGGTCCCAGCGGCGAGCAGGTCGGCATCGTGCCGCTTGCCAAGGCGCTGGAGCTCGCGCAGGAGTACGACCTCGACCTGGTCGAGGTCGCGGCGACCGCCCGGCCGCCGGTGTGCAAGCTCATGGACTACGGCAAGTTCAAGTACGAGTCGGCCATGAAGGCCCGTGAGGCGCGCAAGAACCAGGCGCACACGGTCATCAAGGAGATGAAGCTCCGGCCGAAGATCGACCCGCACGACTATGACACCAAGAAGGGTCACGTCGTCCGGTTCCTCAAGCAGGGCGACAAGGTCAAGATCACGATCATGTTCCGCGGTCGTGAGCAGTCCCGCCCCGAGCTGGGCTTCCGTCTGCTGCAGCGGCTCGCCGACGACGTCCAGGACCTGGGCTTCGTCGAGTCCTCGCCGAAGCAGGACGGCCGGAACATGATCATGGTTCTTGGCCCGCACAAGAAGAAGACCGAGGCGATGGCCGAGGCCCGCGCCCTCGCGGACGCCCGCAAGGCCGAGCGACTGGGCCGGACCGCCGGCTCCGACGCCGCCGCGGACGAGGACGAGGACGCGGCGCTTGAGGCCGAGAACGCCGCTGCCGAGGCGGAGGCCGCCGAAGCGGAGGCCGTCGAGGCCGACGTCGAGGCCGCTGCCGAGGTCGAGCAGCCGGCCGAGGCCTCCCAGGACGCCTGAGCCTTCACGGCCAGGGCGCTCGGGAGACCGGCCCACCACGGTGACGGGGCGCCCCGCCCGGTCACCGCAGATCCATCCAGTTCACGCCCGCGTGGCGCACACCGCGCGGGCGTGGACGGGACCGACGAGGAGATACGGCGAAATGCCGAAGCAGAAGACGCACAGTGGCGCCAGCAAGCGCTTCAAGATCAGTGGCTCTGGCAAGGTGCTGCGCGAGCGCGCCGGTCGCCGCCACCTCCTGGAGCACAAGCCCTCGACGCTGACCCGCAAGCTGGCCGGGACCGTCGAGCTGGCCCCCGCTGACGCCAAGAAGATCAAGAAGCTTCTCGGCAAGTGATCGCCCTCCCGCCCGGCGCGAGCCGTGTGCGGGGCAGCTGATCCTTCCCGACCCATTCGAATGACGGACCGCGTGAAGTAGTCCGTGGTCCAACCCAAGGAGTAATCAAGTGGCACGCGTCAAGCGGGCAGTCAACGCCCACAAGAAGCGCCGGGTCATCCTGGAGCGCGCCAGCGGCTACCGTGGCCAGCGCTCGCGCCTGTACCGCAAGGCCAAGGAGCAGGTCACCCACTCGCTGGTCTACAACTTCAACGACCGCAAGAAGCGCAAGGGCGACTTCCGTCAGCTGTGGATCCAGCGCATCAACGCTGCGGCCCGTGCCAACGGCATCACCTACAACCGCTTCGTGCAGGGCCTGAAGGCCGCCAGCGTCGAGATCGACCGCAAGATGCTGGCCGACCTGGCCGTCAACGACCCGGGTGCGTTCGCCTCCCTGGTCGAGGTCGCCCAGAAGGCGCTGCCGGCCGACGTGAACGCCCCGAAGGCCGCCGCCGACGCCGCCTGATCCTCCAGGATCGGTTGAGCTCCGACCGGACCCGCAGGCTCTCCTGCGGGTCCGGTTCTGCGTTTTCCCCGTCCTTCGGCGCCGCGTCCCTCGGCGCACGTCCCTCAGCGCCCCCGTCCCTCAGCGCCCCCTTCACAGAGCCCCAGAGAACGAGACCATGCCGAGCACCGACACCCCCCTGCTGACCTCCCTGCGCTCGCCGCGCGTCGTCGCCGCCCGCCGGCTCGCCAAGCGGAACCAGCGCACCAAGGAGCGCCGCTTCCTGGCCGAGGGCCCGCAGGCCGTCCGGGAGGCCGTCGCGTACGGCCGGCTGCCGGGCTCGGGCGAGCACGCGGTGGTCGAGGTGTACGTGACCCCGGAGGCCGCCGAGCGGCACGCCGGGATCGTGGAGTCCGCGCTGGACGAGGGGCTCGCGGTGCTGACCGCGACCGACGAGGTGATCGCCGGGATCTGCGACACGGTGACCCCGCAGGGCATCGTCGCGCTCTGCCGCTTCATCGACACCCCGTTCGCCGACGTCCTGGCGGCCCGCCCGAAGCTCGTCGCGATCCTCGCCCACGTGCGCGACCCCGGGAACGCCGGCACCGTGCTGCGCACCGCCGACGCGGCCGGCGCGGACGCCGTGGTGCTCACCGACGCCTCCGTGGACCTGTACAACCCGAAGGCCGTCCGGGCCTCCGTCGGCAGCCTGTTCCACCTGCCGGTCGCCGTCGGCGTGCCGGTCGAGGAGGCCGTCGGGCAGCTGCGCGCGGCCGGGATCCGGGTGCTCGCCGCCGACGGTGCGGGGGAGCGGGACCTCGACCAGGAGCTCGACGAGGGCACCCTGGGCGCACCCGGCGCATGGGTGTTCGGCAACGAGGCGTGGGGGCTCCCGGAAGAGACCCGCGCGCTCACCGACGAGGTCGTGCGCGTGCCGATCCACGGACACGCCGAGAGCCTCAACCTGGCCACCGCCGCGGCCGTCTGCCTCTACGCCTCGGCCCGGGCGCAGCGCGGGCCCGGCGGCTGTCGCTCGAACGGCTGACGGCACCCCGCACGATCCACCCGCCAGGCCCTACTACCGGGGGCATGGAGGCGCTAGGGTCTGCCTCGGTGGGGGGAACGGCACGGTGGGTAATCGGGGAGGACACCCATGGTCGGCAACGGGCCCGAGCTCGACCCGGACGACCTGCCGGACGGCCTGGTGGTCGCCGACGCGCTCGGCCGGGTGGTCCGCTTCAACCGGGCCGCGGCCCGGATCACCGGCGTGCCCCCGGAGGCCGCGCTGGGCAGCGCCCTGGACGACGTCCTCCCGCTGGAGGACCTCGACGGGCGCCGCTGGTGGCAGCTGACCGACCCGTACGGCGGCCTCGCGATCCGCACCGGCCAGCCCGAGCGCAACCTGCTGCTGCCCGGCGGCCGGGAGGTGCTGGTCTCCGCCCGCTACGTGCGGGCCGTGCCGCTGGGGCCCCTGGAGCGCCTGGTGATCGCCCTGCGCGGCACCGAGGACCGCCGGCGCACCGAGCGCAGCCACGCCGAGCTGATCGCCACCGTCGCGCACGAGCTGCGCTCGCCGCTGACCAGCGTCAAGGGCTTCACCGCGACGCTGCTGGCCAAGTGGGAGCGGTTCACCGACGGGCAGAAGCGGCTGATGCTGGAGACCGTCGACGCCGACGCGGACCGGGTCACCCGGCTGATCGCCGAGCTGCTGGACATCTCGCGGATCGACGCGGGCCGGCTGGAGCTGCGCAAGCAGGTCGTGGACGTGGCCGCGGCGGTGCGCCGACACGTCGAGCGCAAGGTCGCCACCGGCATCCCCGAGGAGCGCTTCGACGTCCGGATCACCGAGCCGCTGACCGTGCTGTGGGCGGACCCGGACAAGGTCGACCAGGTGCTCGCCAACCTGCTGGAAAATGCGGTGCGGCACGGCGAGGGAACTGTCACGATCGAGGTGGCACCGGCCAAGGAGGTCGTCGAGGCACCCGTCTGGGAGCGCTCCGGCACCCCGCCCCGCATCGTGGAAGGCACAGCGGTCACCGTGAGCGACGAAGGCAGCGGCATCCCCGAGGAGTCGATGCCGCGCGTCTTCACCCGCTTCTGGCGCGGCTCCAAGCGCGGCGGCACCGGCCTCGGCCTCTACATCGTCAAGGGCATCGTGGAGGCCCACGGCGGCTCGATCCGCGTCGACCGCGCGCCCGGCGGCGGTGCCCGGTTCCGATTTATCCTGCCCGCCGGGGTGCCCGACTTCATGCTCTGAAAGAGCATGAACGACGAACACAGCATGCTGTGGTCGGGTCCGGACGGGCTTGACGGCAGCCGCGCAACGCGCTGCGACTACACTCGACCTTTGGCGTTGCGCAACGCCCTGCGCGGCCGTGCCGCGGACATCCCTTCCCGTGAACGGAGATCGGCTGCCCGTGCCCCGGCCACGCCGGGCGTGACGCGAAGGCGAGCCCAATCACCTGAGCACGGACGAGCAGGAGCACGGGAAGATAGAGATGTCGGCACCCAACAAGTCGTACGACCCGGTCGAGGTCGAGGCCCTCAAGCCCGAGGTGGTGGAGCAGGCGCGGGACGAGGCCGTCGCCGCCTTCGCCGCCGCCACCACGCTCGACGAGCTGAAGCAGGCCAAGGTCGCCCACACCGGCGACCGCTCCGCGCTCTCCCTCGCCAACCGCGAGATCGGCGCCCTGCCCCCGCACGCCAAGGCCGCCGCAGGCAAGCTGATCGGCCAGGCCCGCGGCGCCGTCAACCAGGCCCTCGCCAAGCGGCAGGCCGAGCTGGAGGCGGAGCGCGACGCCCGCGTGCTGGTCGAGGAGGCGGTGGACGTCACGCTGCCCTACGACCGCACCCCGCGCGGCGCCCGCCACCCGCTGACCACGCTGGCCGAGCGCATCGAGGACACCTTCGTCGCGATGGGCTACCAGGTCGCCGAGGGCCCCGAGGTCGAGGCCGAGTGGCTCAACTTCGACGCCCTCAACCTGGGCCCGGACCACCCGGCCCGCTCGATGCAGGACACCTTCTTCGTCCAGGCCCCGGACGGCTCCGCCGACTCCGGCGTGGTGCTGCGCACCCAGACCTCCCCGGTCCAGGCCCGCACCATGCTCGACCGCGAGCCCCCCGTCTACGTCGTGTGCCCGGGCCGGGTCTACCGCACGGACGAGCTGGACGCCACCCACACCCCGGTCTTCCGCCAGGTCGAGGGCCTCGCGGTGGACGAGGGCATCACCTTCGCCGACCTCAAGGGCACCATCGAGGTGCTGGTCGAGAAGCTGATCGGCACCGGCCTGGAACTGCGCTGGCGCCCCTCGTACTTCCCGTTCACCGAGCCGAGCGCCGAGATCGACCTGCAGTGCTTCGTGTGCCGCGGCGAGAGCGTCGGCAACCCGGACCGCCCGTGCCGCACCTGCTCCTCCGAGGGCTGGATCGAGCTCGGCGGCTGCGGCGTGGTCAACCCGCGCGTGCTGGTGGCCTGCGGCGTCGACCCGAACCGCTACAGCGGGTTCGCCTTCGGCCTGGGCCTGGAGCGGATCCTGATGAATCGTCACAACGTCGCCGACATGCGCGACATGGTCGAGGGTGACGTGCGCTTCACCCTCCCGTTCGGGATGGAGATCTGATGCGCGTCCCGCTTTCCTGGCTGCGCGAGTACGTCGACCTGCCGGCCGGCGAGACCGGTCGCGACGTCGCCGAGCGCCTGGTCCGGGCCGGCCTGGAGGTCGAGACCGTCGAGCAGCTCGGCGGCGACCTCAAGGGCCCGCTGGTGGTCGGCGAGGTGCTCTCCATCGAGGAGCTGTCCGGCTTCAAGAAGCCGATCCGGCACTGCTTCGTCAACGTCGGCGACGCCAACGGCACCGGCGCGCCGCAGGAGATCGTCTGCGGCGCGACCAACTTCGCGGTCGGCGACAAGGTCGTGGTCGTGCTCCCGGGCGCCGTGCTGCCCGGCCCGTTCCCGATCGCGGCCCGCCAGACCTACGGCCACACCTCGGCCGGCATGATCTGCTCCGCGCGCGAGCTCGGCATGGGCGACGACCACGCGGGCATCATCGTGCTCCCGCCGGAGTTCGAGCCGGGCACCGACGCGATCGAGCTGCTCCAGCTCGTCGACGAGGTGCTCGACATCGCCGTCACCCCGGACCGCGGCTACTGCCTGTCCATGCGCGGCGTGGCCCGCGAGGCCGCCGCCGCGTACGGGCTGCCGCTGGCCGACCCGGCGCTGCTCGACGTGCCGCCGGCGAACTCCTTCGGCTACCTGGTCAAGGTCAACGACCCGGCCGGCTGCGACCGCTTCGTGGCCCGCACGGTCGTCGGCGTGGACCCGAACGCCAAGTCCCCGATCTGGCTGCAGCGCCGCCTCCAGAAGGCCGGCATCCGCCCGATCTCGCTGACCGTCGACATCACCAACTACGTGATGCTGGAGGTCGGCCAGCCGCTGCACGCCTACGACAAGCAGCGCGTGGACGGCCCGATCACGGTCCGCCGGGCGGCCGAGGGCGAGATCCTCACCACCCTGGACGGCGTCAAGCGAAGGCTCGCCGCCGAGGACCTGCTGATCTGCGACAACAGCGGCCCGATCGGCCTGGCCGGCGTCATGGGCGGCGCCTCCACCGAGATCCTCGACCCGGCCGCCGGTCCGGGCACCACCGAGGTGATCATCGAGGCGGCGCACTTCGACCCGGTCGCCATCGCCCGCTCCGCCAAGCGGCACAAGCTGCCCTCCGAGGCGTCCAAGCGCTTCGAGCGCGGCGTCGACCCGGAGGCCGCCCGCGCCGCCGCGCAGCGCGCCGTCGACCTGCTGGTCCTGATCGCCGGCGGCACCGCCGAGGCCGGGGTCACCGACATCGCCGCGCCGCACCCGGTGCGCACCATCACCATCGCCGCGGACCTGCCCGACCGGGTCGCCGGCACCGCGTACGGCCGCGAGACCGTCACCCGGCGCCTGCAGGAGATCGGCTGCTCGGTCGCGGGCGCCGACGTCCTGGAGGTCACCCCGCCGACCTGGCGCCCCGACCTCACCGACCCGTACGACCTCGCGGAGGAGGTCATCCGGCTGGAGGGCTACGACAACGTCCCCGCCCGGATGCCGAACGTGCCGCCGGGCAAGGGCCTGACCGAGGCCCAGCGCGTCCACCGCCGGATCGGCGTCGCGCTGGCCGGGGCCGGCTACATCGAGGTCAACAACTACCCCTTCCTCGGCGAGCCCGCCTTCGAGGCGCTCGGCCTGGAGGCGGACGACCGCCGCCGCCGGACCGTCAAGCTGGTCAACCCGCTCAACGACGAGGAGCCGGCGCTGCGCACCACGCTGCTGCCGGGCCTGCTCGGGGCGCTGCGCCGCAACGTCGGCCGCGGCAACACCGACCTGGCGGTCTACGAGACCGGCACGGTCTTCCTGCCCAAGGACGAGCCGGCCGTGGCCCCGCGCCCGGCCGTCGACCGGCGCCCGAGCGACGAGGAGCTGGCCGCGCTGGACGCCGCGCTGCCGGACCAGCCGCGCCGGGTCGCCGTCGCCCTCGCGGGCGAGCGGATGCCCTCCGGCTGGTGGGGCGCCGGCGCCCAGGCCTCCTGGGCGGACGCCGTCGAGGCGGCCCGCACGGTGGCCCGCGCGGCCGGCGTCGAGCTGACCGTGCGCCAGGGCCAGCTGGCGCCCTGGCACCCGGGCCGCTGCGCCGAGCTCGTCGTCGCGGGCACCGACCGGGTCGTCGGCCACGCCGGTGAGCTGCACCCGCGCGTCGTCAAGGCGCTCGGCCTGCCGGCCCGCACGGCCGCGATGGAGATCGACGTCGACCTGCTCACCGCCGACGGCGCCGAGAAGGTCAGCGGCCCGGCCGTCTCCGGCTTCCCGGTGGCGACGCAGGACGTCGCGCTGATCGTCGACACGGCCGTCCCGGCCGCCGACGTGGAGGCCGCGCTGCGCACCGGCGCGGGCGAACTGCTGGAGGCCATCCGGCTGTTCGACGTCTTCACCGGCGAGCAGGTCGGCGAGGGCAAGAAGTCGCTGGCCTACGCGCTGCGCTTCCGCGCCGCCGACCGCACCCTGACCGCCGACGAGGCCACGGCCGCCCGCGAGGCCGCCGTCGCCGAGGCCGTCACCCGTACGGGAGCGGTGCTGCGCGGGGCCTGATCCCGCAGCGCCCGAGAGGGCCCCGTCCTGGACCGCGAGGTCCGGGGCGGGGCCCTCTCGCGTTTCCCCGGCGGGCCTGCCGGCTCTCCCCGCTCTCCCTGCCTTCCCGGTTCTCCCAGCCTCCCGACTTGACGATCGATCACCCCGTCGCTTATCTCTTTACCTATGGAAGTAGATAAAGCCGATGACCAGCCCTCGCCGATCGAGTTCCGCCTCGACCCGGCCTCCGGCGTCCCGACCTACCTCCAGCTCGTGCAGCAGGTCGAACAGGCGCTGCGCATGGGCTGGTTGACGGAGGGGGACCGGCTGCCCCGGGTGCGGGAGGTGGTGGCGGGGCTGGCGATCAACCCCAACACCGTGCTGAAGGCGTACCGGGAGCTGGAGCACCGGGGGCTCGCGGCGGGCCGCCGCGGGCAGGGCACGTTCGTGCGCGGGCTTCCCGCCGGGGTGGTGCCGCTGCGCGAACGGGCGGCGCTGCGGCGGGGGTTGCTGGACTGGATGCGCTCGGCGCGGGCCGCCGGGCTGGACGAGGGGGGGATGGCCGCGGTGTTCGAGGACGCGCTGCGCGACCTGCGTGAAGGCCGGGACGGGGTGGTGGCGTGACGGCCGCCGACACGGTGATCGACTGCGGCGGGCTGGGCAAGCGCTACCGCCGCTCCTGGGCGCTGCGGGACTGCAACCTCGCCGTCCCGGCCGGGCGCGTCGTGGCCCTGGTCGGCCCGAACGGCGCCGGCAAGACCACGCTGCTCGGCCTGGCGGCCGGCCTCACCCTGCCCAGTGCGGGCGCGATGACCGTCCTCGGCGGCCAACTCCCCGGCTCTCCGGAGGCGTTGGACCGGATCGGCTTCGTGGCCCAGAACGCCGCGCTCTACCCGGGCCTGCGCGTGCGCGACCTGCTCGCGATGGGCCGTCACCTCAACCGCCGCTGGGACGCCGACCGGGCGCGCACCCACCTGGAGGGCCTCGGCATCCCCCTGGACCGCAAGTACGGGCGCCTTTCCGGCGGCCAGCAGGCCCAGGTCTCGCTCGCCCTGGCGCTCGCCAAGCGGCCCGAACTCCTGCTCCTGGACGAGCCGTTGGCCGCGCTCGACCCGCTCGCCCGGCACGACTTCATGGCCGTGCTGCTGACCGCCGTGGCCGAGGACGGCCTCTCGGTGGTCTTCTCCTCGCACGCCGTCAACGAGCTGGAGCAGAGCTGCGACTACCTGGTGGTGCTCGGCGGCGGCCGGGTCCAGGTGGCGGGGGAGGTGGACGACCTGGTGGCTGGCCACCGGATGCTCACCGGCCCGACCGCCGAGGCCGACGCGGTCGCCGGGCGGCTGCCGGTGGTCCGCGACCGCCGGGCCGGCGTCCAGTCCCACCTGCTGGTACGCACCGGCGGCCTGGACGCCCCGGTCTCCGACGGCTGGCGCCAACAGCGCGTCGGCCTGGAGGAGTTGGTGATCGCCTACCTGCGCGAGCCGGCCGCCTCCGCCCTCCCCGGCCCGCGCGGGGCCGTCCGTCCGAACGAGAAGGTCCTGCAGTCGTGAGCGCAATCGCCCTTGGTGCGGCCACCGCCTCGCCGCGCCGCAGCGCCGTCCTGCGCGCCGCCGCCATCCGCCACCGCACGGCCGTGCTGACCCTGGTCGGCGTGATGGCGGCGCTGTCCGTCGCGATGCTGCTGCACGGCTGGTACGTCCACGCCGGCCTGCACCGCCTCGGGGCCGACTCCTGCGACCCGGACACCGTCGCGTGCCTGGCCACGTACAAGCAGTTCATCCACCAGTACGGCATGCCGTTGCAGACCCTCGACGGGGTGCTCTACGTGCTCGGCGGCGGGTTCGGCGCCTTCGCCGGGGGACCGCTGCTGGCGAGGGAGTTCGAGCACGGCACGGTCCGCTTCGCGTGGACCCAGGGCGCCGGACGCTCCCGCTGGACGGTCGGCGCGGTGACCGTGGTCGGCGGCGCCGTCGTGGTCGTGGCCGCGCTGTTCGGGGTGGTGCAACGGTGGTGGAGCGAGCCGCTGGTCCGCGAGGCGGGGCAGTTCAACCCGGACATCTTCATGCAGACCTGGCCGGTGATGGCCGGCCGGGTGCTGCTGACCTTCGGGCTGGCCGTGCTCGCGGGCGCGGTGCTGCGCCGCACGGTGGTGGCGGTGGGCGTCGGGCTCGCGGGCTCCGTGGCCCTGCCCTTCGTCGCCCAGGCGTTCCGGACGCACTACCGGCCACCCCTGGAGGAGGCCGTGCACACGATGACGCCGCTCTCGCTGGACGGGCGCTGGGTGCTGGACGTCTGGTACTCGGACCCGGCCGGGAACCGGATCGGCACGGGCGAGTTCTACGACCGCGGCGGCGACTTCGCCCACCTCCAGGCGATGGTGCGCGACGGCGGCTACACCGCGCACCAGGTGTACCAGCCGGCGGACCGCTTCTGGCCGTTCCAGTTCATCGAGGCCGGCTGGATGCTGGCCCTGGGGATCGCGGCCTGCGCGGCGGCGGTGTGGTGGGTGCGCCGCCGGGCCGTCTGACGGAGAAGTTGAGGAGGGTGTGTCAAAACCCTTGCGGCAGCGGGGCTGTTGGGCGCTAATTTCTCGTTAGGAAAGTTTCCTAACCCCCACGGGAAACGGAGCGTGCACATGCGTCCTCAGCCCCGCCGCGCCCTCGGCATCGCCCTCGCCGCCGTCCTGGTGGCCGCACCCGCCGTGGTCGTCTCCGCCGGTGCGGCCGGCGCCGCGCCGACGGCGGCCGTCCGGCTCAAGGGAGTCGGACTCGACGACCCGCACAAGAAGGACATCGCGATGCAGTTGGTGTCGAGTGCGGAGAACTCCTCGCTGGACTGGAAGGCCCAGTACAAGTACATCGAGGACATCGGTGACGGGCGCGGCTACACCGCCGGCATCATCGGGTTCTGCTCCGGCACGGGCGACATGCTCGACCTCGTCCAGCACTACACCGCGCTCAAGCCCGGCAACGTCCTCGCCAAGTACCTGTCGGCGCTGAAGAAGGTCAACGGCAGCGCGTCGCACGCCGGTCTCGGCACCCCGTTCGTCAAGGACTGGGCCGCCGCCGCCAAGGACCCGGTCTTCCAGCAGGCCCAGAACGACGAGCGCGACCGGGTGTACTTCAACCCTGCCGTCGGCCGGGCCAAGGCGGACGGGCTGCGCGCGCTCGGCCAGTTCGCCTACTACGACGCCATCGTCATGCACGGCCCCGGAGACGGGTCCGACAGTTTCGGCGGCATTCGCGCCGCGGCCATGAAGAAGGCCAGGACCCCGGCCCAGGGCGGCGACGAGGCCACCTACCTCAAGGCCTTCCTGGAGGCCCGCAAGGTGGTCATGAAGAAGGAGGAGGCCCACTCCGACACCAGCAGGGTCGACACCGAGCAGACGGTCTTCCTCAATGCGGGGAACTTCGACCTCAACCCGCCGCTGCACTGGAAGGTCTACGGCGACAGCTACTCGATAGCGAGCTGAGCCCCCGGTGGGCCGGAGGGGATCCCCCCCTGGCCCACCGCACCCTCGTCCGCAATTAATAAGTCCCCTGAATTATCAATATCCACCCCGAATTCGATCTTCGAAAGTGTGAAAGTCCTGTTCATCCCATAACGAATCGAGCATGGGGATAACGAAGTCTCCTCCCCTTATTGACGCATTCGCCCGGTGGGGCTTGACTCCCTCCCCTGCCGCACCGTTCGCGGCGCAGTACAGGAGGCACCACCGAACATGAACAGAGCCATGCGTCTCGCGGCCACGGGCACGGCCGCCGTGTCGCTCGCACTCACCCTCGCGGCCTGCGGGCAGACCGGCGCGGCGCAGAAGCCGGCCTCCGGCGGAGGCGGCGAGGCCATCGGTCTCCTCCTGCCCGACAACGCCTCCTCCACGCGTTACGACGCGTTCGACAAGCCGCTGATCCAGCAGACGGTGACCGGCCTCTGCACCCAGTGCACCCTCGACTACGCCAACGCGGGCGGCGAGGCGATCACCCAGAAGAAGCAGTTCGACGACCTGGTCGCCAAGGGCGTGAAGGTCATCCTGCTCGACCCGGTCGACGCCAAGGTCACCGCACCGTGGGTCGACGCCGCCAACGCCAAGGGCATCAAGGTCGTGTCCTACGACCGGCTGGCGCAGGGCAAGGTCGCCGCGTACGTGTCCTTCGACAACGAGCGCACCGGCGAGCTCCAGGGCCAGTCCCTGCTCGACGCGCTCGGCTCCAAGGCCTCCTCGGCCAACGTCGTGATGATCGACGGCGCCGAGTCCGACCCCAACGCCGCGCAGTTCAAGGCGGGCGCGCACCAGGTGCTGGACGGCAAGGTCAAGAAGATCGCCTACGAGCAGTCCGGCGAGTGGAAGACCGACGTCGCCACGGCGAAGATGAACGAGGCCATCCAGAGCCTCGGGAAGGACGGCATCCAGGCCGTCTACGCCGGGAACGACGGCATGGCCGGCGCCGTCATCGACGCGCTGAAGACCGCGGGCATCAAGAACGTCCCGGTGGGCGGCCAGGACGCGTCCATCGACGCGGTGCGCCGGATCCTCACCGGCGAGCAGGCCTACACCATCTACAAGCCGTACAAGCCGGAGACGGACGCGGCCGGCAGCATCGCCGTCCAGCTCGCCGAGGGCATGGACATCAGCACGACCGCGACCACCCTCACCTCCAGCAACGGGCTGCAGATCCCCTCGCTGCTGCTCACCCCGATCGTGGTGACCAAGGCGAAGGTCGAGGCCACGGTGGTCGGCGGCGGCCTCTACAAGGCGGCCGACATCTGCACCCAGCAGTTCGCGGCGGCCTGCGCCTCGGCCGGGGTCCAGTAGCCGGAGCGCCGGAAAAGGGGCGCGCCCGCACCGGAGATCCGGTGCCGGC
>NZ_JBHVPD010000151.1:0-17473 GCF_042887525.1 Kitasatospora sp. NPDC057936 | reverse complement strand
GTCGGGTGGCGGCGGGCGGGCGACGACGGAAGGGTGGCTGGCGGTAATCCCCCAGGGAGAAAGGGCGATCATGCCTGAAGTCACCACCCCGTACGCGACCGGCACCCCCTGCTGGGTCGATCTCATGGCGAAGGACCAGCAGGCCGCGCTCGACTTCTACCGCGACGTCCTCGGCTGGCAGGGGCAGCCCGGCCCGGCCGAGTTCGGCGGGTACGCGGTCTGCGAGCTCAACGGGAAGGCCGCGGCCGGGATCGGCCCGGCGATGGCCCCGGAGGGCATGCCGGAGCCGCCGACCGTGTGGACCAGCTACCTGGCCTCCACGGACGCCCAGGCCACCCAGGACGCGATCGTCGCGGCCGGCGGCACGCTGATGGTCCCGGTGATGGACGTCGGCAACCTCGGGCGGATGCTCATCGCCGCCGACCCCCAGGGCTCGGTGTTCGGCGTCTGGCAGCCGGGCGAGTTCTTCGGCGCGCAGGTCGTCAACGAGGCCGGCGCGCTCACCTGGAACGAGCTGCACACCAGCGACATCCAGGCCGCGACCGCCTTCTACGGCGAGGCCTTCGGCATCGAGATCGAGCCGCTGGACGGCGCAGACTCCTACTGGGAGGTACGGGTGGGCGGCCGGGCGGTCGGCGGGGCCACGCTGCTCGCCAACGACCCGCCCGGCACGCCCGCGCACTGGCTGACGTACTTCGCCGTGGACGACACGGACTCGACGGTCGACGCCCTGGTCAAGCGGGGCGGCACCGTCCTGGTCCCGCCCTTCGACATGATGGCCGGCCGGATGACGGTGGTCGCCGACCCGCAGGGCGCCCCGTTCGCGATGATCACGCCGACCCCGATGCAGTAGGGCCGCGTGCCGTAGGGCCGCGTGCCGTAGGGACGCACCTGCCCGAGTCCTCCGCCCGCCCGGGCCTTCCCGGGCGGGCGGACGCACGCCGGACTACGCGCCGCCCTGGTGCCGCAGGGCCCGGGCGAGCCAGGAGTACACCGGGGTCAGACCGGGCACCACCTGCCAGCCGTTGACGATCCAGACCAGGCGCCAGTACCGGTCCACCCTCGGATCGTGCGCTTCCTCGAAGCGCTGGGCCAGCCAGTCCCGGAACTCCGCGTCCGGGGTGCGCGCGAACGCGGCGGCGTAGCGCCGCACGAGCTCGTCGATGACGGGTGCGGCACCGTCGCCGTGCGGGTCGACGCCCGCCTCCGTCGCCTCGGCCACCTTCTGACGGGTGAACGCCGTCAGCTCCTCGCCCGCCTCGCGCTCGATGCCGGGCGTGCGCCCGCCGGCCTGGTGCGGGAGCGTCCGGCGCATCCGGGCCCGGAAGTCCTCGTCGCCGACCAGTTCGGCGAGCTCCACCCACGCCGCGACCTGTTCGGTGGTCGGCTCCTCGGGGAGGTCGGGGGTCGCGGCCCGGACCATGGCGGCCGCGGCCGGGGCGGCTTCAGCCGGGACGCCGCCCGCAGGAACGCCGTCCGCAGAGGCATCGTCCGCTGGGCCGAAGGTGCCGGCGATGAAGTCGTCGATCAGCCGCCGCCGTTCGTCGGCGGACAACTGCGTGAGCTTGTGCACGAGTCTGGTCTCCTCGGGGTCGGAACCGCGCCCGGCCACGACGCGCAGTACGCTCCGGCGCAGCTGCAGCTCCCGGATCTGCACGTCGATGGCGTCGGCGTGCGCGGCGGCGACCTCGGCCATCGGGAGCTCGCGGTCCGCGATCCGCCGGATCGCGGGCAGGTCGATGCCCAACTCGCGCAGCGTGCGGACGAGTTCCAGGCGGAGCAGTGCGTCGAGGTCGTAGCGCCGGTAGCCGGCGGGGCTTCGGGTGGTCGGCGCCACGATCCCCGAGTCGGAGTAGAACCGGATCGTCCGCACGGACAGGCCGGTGCGCCGGGAGAGCTCCCCGATCGAGTAGAGGGTCGTCGCGTCCATGGCCCTCACTCTGCTGTCTCCAGTCACTGGAGACTCAAGGCTACCGTCCGCCCGCCTCGCCCCAGGGCCAGGGCAATCTCGGAGTTGGCGGACCGGCGCGACGCTCAGGACGATGGAGCGCCGTCCGTCCTTCCCGACCGAAGGAGTACACCCGTGCCGCACATCGCCATCGACAACGGACTGCCGGGGATCAGCGGCCTGCTGGCGCTGCGCCCGGACACCGCCGCCCCGCTGGGACTGCTCGCCGACGCGCTGCTGCGCGCGCCGGCCCCGATGAGCCGGGGCGAGCGCGAGCTCGTCGCCGCCTACGTCTCGCACCTCAACGGCACCCGCTTCTGCACCGGGGCCCACGGTGCCTTCGCCGCGGCGCAGTTGGACGAGGGCGATGACGTGGTGAAGGCGGTCCTGGCCGATCCCGCCACCGCGCCGCTCACCGACCGCATGCGAGCCCTGCTGCGGATCGCGGCCGAGGTGCAGGGCCGGGTCGGGCCGGTCTCGCACGAGGCGGTGGCGGCCGCCCGCGCAGCCGGCGCCGGGGACACCGAGATCCACGACACCGTGCTGATCGCCGCCGCGTTCTGCATGTACAACCGGTACGTCGACGGCCTGGCCACCGACCTCCCCGAGGACCCGGGCTACTACGCCGAGGGCGCGAAGCGGATCGTCGGCTCCGGCTACGGCCGGGGGAACTGAGCACCCGGCATCGGCCGACGAGGAGACGCCGCCATGAGCACGTACGCATCGGGCCAGCCGGACACCACGGCCGACCACGTCCCACGTCAACTCCCCACCCGCACCTCGCTGTTCGTCACCGGCGACTTCCCCCGGCGCCGCTGGCCGACCGTGCTGCTCGGCACGCTCGGCGGGCTCCTGCTGGCGTACGCCTGGAACGCGAACCTGGTCGACGACCAGATCGGCTTCGGCACCGCCGACGCCCTGCTCGGCCACGACGCCCACGGCACGCCGATCACCGGGGTGGTCTCCGGCGTCCTGTTCGCCTTCGTCTCCGGGCTGGCCGGCTCCTTCACCGCGTGCAACATCGCGGCCTTCGGCGCCGTCGGCCCGCTGGTCGGGCAGTCGCCGTCGCTGCGCCACCGGCTCCTGCACGTCGCCAAGCCGCTGGGCTGGGTCTTCGCGGGCATGGCGCCGGTCTCGGCCGCCTACGGCGCGCTGGTCGGCCTCGTCGGCACGCACATGCCGCAGTTCTCGACGGCCGCGGGCAAGGGCCTGACGCCCCGGGCGCTGCAGTCGATGACGGCCTTCGGCCTGATCGGGCTGGTGATGATCGTGCTCGGCCTGGCCGCCGTCGGCCTGGTCCGGGACCCGCTGGCCGGGCTGTCCCGGCGCTTCCCGAACGCACCGCTGGTGCTCGTCGGCGCGATGATCGGCGGCTTCCTGGTGGGTCGGCCGTACCCGCTCTTCCGCGACCTGTTCCGGCACGCCGCCACCACTCACAACCCGGTCTACGGCGCGGGAGCGTTCCTCCTGCAGTCGATCGGCAACATCGCCGTCATGGCGGTGCTGTTCGTGGCGCTCGCCTACGGAACGGGCGGCCGACTGCAACGGGTGCTGGCATCCAGGCCCGCCCGGATCAGCGTGGTGACCGCAGCGGCCTTCCTGGTCGCCGGGGTCTTCACCGTCGTCTACTGGGACGTGCGGATGCTGGCCAGGCTCGGCTACCTCTGGTTCCCGCCCTCCCCCTGGAGCTGAGCCCTCGACCGGCGTCCGGCCGAGGCCTTGCCGGGCATACGGTCTGACGACGCATGCGGATATCCTCAGACCCTCACATCGATGTCATTGTCAAGGCCGGACGGCACGAGGGGCGACGCATGCGTATCGGTGAACTGTCCGACCGGACCGGGACTCCCCCGCGGCTCCTGCGTTACTACGAGCAGCAGGGGCTCATCACGCCGGAACGCGCGGCGAACGGCTACCGGGACTACGACGAGCACCTCGTCGACCGCGTCGTCCAGATCCGCGGGCTGCTGGACGCCGGGCTGCCGACGCGCATCATCAAGCAGATCCTGCCGTGCCTCGACAAGCCGCGCGTCATCCATGTCCCGGACGCGACGCCGGACATGATCGCGACGCTGGAGAACGAGCGGGACCGCATGAGCGACCGGATCCGGTGCCTCACCCGCAACCGGGACGCGATCGCGGAGTACCTGGAGGCGGTCCGCGCCACCGCCCTGGATCCCGTGTCGGCCTGAGCCGCTTGACCTTGACACTTATGTGAAGGTTGCACACTGACTTTCATGACTGACGCCCGCATCTGGCACGCCGAGTTCGGCCACGGCACCCCGATCGTGCTGATCCACGGCTACACGATCGACCACCGGCTCCTCCTGCCCCTCGACCCCGCGTTCGCCGACCGGCCCGGGTGGCGGCGGATCTACCTCGACCTCCCCGGGCACGGCAACAGCCCGCGGCTGCCGGGGAGGACCTCCGCGACGGCGGTGGCCGACGCCGTCGTCGAGCGGATCCGCGAACTCGTCGGGCAGGAGCGGTTCGCCGTCGTCGGGCAGTCGTTCGGCGGGCAGCTGGCGCGGGCCGTGACGGCGGCGTTCGGCGAGCAGGTGCTGGGCTCGGCCCTGATCGTCCCGGTCGTCCGCTGGGGCACGGACCGGACACTGCCCGAGGAGACGGTGGCCGAGCGCGACGAGGGGTTCCTCGCCGGCCTGTCCCCATCGGAGCAGCAGGTGTTCGGCGCCGTCATGGCCCGTCACACAAAGACCGGTTGGGACCTGTACCGGCGGCACGTCGCACCCGGCTGGGACGCCCACGACCGTACGGCGGCGGCCGAGCTGGAGGCCGACTTCCTGCTCCCGGAATGGCCGGAGCACGGTGTGCCCGCTCACGGCGGACGGCACCTGCTGGTCACCGCGCGCCAGGACGCGCTCGTCGGCTGGCGCGACCAGCTCGCGCTGCTCGACCACTATCCGCGGATGACGGCGGCGGTGCTGGACGGCACCGGGCACAACCCGCAGGTCGAGAGCGCGGACGCCGTCCGCGAGCTGGTCGGGCGGTGGCTGGACGAGCTCGCGCCGCTGCGGGGTTGAACCGTCCCGCCGGCGGACTACGGGACGGCGAGGGGGACGGCGTCGCTACTGGCCGACGCGTCCGTCGACGCACTCGCGCAGGAGGTCGGCGTGCCCGCAGTGGCGGGCGTACTCCTCGATCCGGTGCACCATCAGTTCGCGGATCGAGACCCGGTCCTTGCCCACGCGTGCGCCCAGGTCCGGGTGTTCGGCGAGGGCGGCGTCGGTCTCGGCCTGTTCGCGCTCCAGGTCGCGGAACGCGGCGTCCACGACGGCCCGGTCGGCGACCGCCCCGTCGAAGTCCGCGTCGCGCCCGCCGTACAGCTTGGGCAGCGGCTGGGACGGCGGCTCGTCCTCGGTGAGCCAGTTGCGCCAGTCCCGTTCGACCTCGGCGAGGTGGCGGACCAGGCCGAGCAGCGACATCGTCGACGGCGGGACGGACCGGCGGGCGAGCTGCTCGGCGTCCAGGCCCTCGCACTTGAGCCGCAAGGTCAGCCGGTAGTTCACCAAGTAGTCCAGCAGCGTGCCCAGTTCGCCGTCCGGGCTGGGGCCTTCGAGGGTCCGCGGGTCGTCGGCCGGATCGGCCCACATGTCCGGGTAGACGGTCGCCCGGGTCCAGCGCGCTGGTTCGTCGGTCATGCGTCGAATCCTCGTCCATCTCCGCACGAACCGCCACCGAATTACCTCGCACGCGCTGCTGCCCGGCCGGTCCGACGGCTTACACCGGCACGCCCGTCAGCGGCCTCGTGCGGTAGAGGGCCGCGGCGCCCGGCGGGACGAGGCAGGGCAGCAGCCACTCCCACAGCGCGGCGACCCGGCGGGCGCGCTCCTCGGGCGAGCAGTCCTCGCCGAACGTGACCTCCAGGCCGCACGCGGCCGTCACCACGAGCGTCTCCGGGCCGGTGCCGCCCGGGCGGTCGCGCAGTTCGCCCGCGCGGCGCGCGCCGGACAGCAACTCCCGGACCACGCCCGCCCATACGCCGTGGAAGCCCTGCGTCCCGGCCACGCACCCGCCTGCCGCCGCCGGGCCGGCCTGTGTCGGGCCTGACTGCGCCGGACCGCGCTGCGTGGAACCGGGCTGCGTGGGGCCGGGCTGCGTCGGGACTTCCGCCGCCGGGCCCTGGGCCGCGGCCTCCCCCAGCCACGCGCCGCCCTCCCGGCCGAGCCGGAACGCTGCGCGGATCACCGCGTCCGAGCCGAGGGCGTCGACCAGCCAGTACCCCGAGTCGATCAGGGCCTGGAGCGGCGACGAGGCCGTGCGCAGCGTGGCGCACGCGCCGCGCAGCGAGCCCTCGGCCTGGTCCAGCACCGCCCGCGCCAGGTCCTCCTTCGACGCGAAGTGGAAGTACAGCGCCCCTTTCGTCACCCCGGCCGTGCCGGCGATCTCGCCGAGCGTGGCCCCCGCGTACCCGCTGCGGTCGAACAGCACCGCCCCCGCCTCCACCAGCCGCCCGCGCGTCCGCTCCGACCTCTCCTGCGCCACGTGCCCTCAACCCCTCACTGCTGCAAGCCAGTTCCGTTTACGCGCACCGCACCGAACAGTCCCGCCCGGGCCGCCCCCGTGGCCTTCAGCCCGCCCGGGAGAACCGGGCCGCGGCGCCCTGCCGTTCGGCCGGGCGGACCACGGCGGCCGGTTCGCTGCCGGTCTCCGCCCGTTCGGGGGCGGCGACCAGGATCGAGCGCTGCAGCCGCCGCAGCGCCGCTGACGGTTCCATGCCCAATTCCCGTACCAGAGTTGCACGGAGCCGTTGGTACACCTCCAGCGCCTCCCCCCTCCGGCCGGAGCGGTGCAGCGCGAGCATGTACTGGCCGTGCAGGCTCTCGTGGGTGCGGTAGCGGTCGACCAGGACGGTCAGTTCGGCGAGCAGGACGCGGTGGCGGCCGAGCCGCAGGTCGGCGTCGATGCGCTGGTCCAGGGCGCAGAGCCGGGTCTCCTCCAGGCGCTTGGCCTCGACGGCGAGCTGGCCGCCGGCCGGGACGTCCGAGAAGGCCGGGCCGCGCCAGAGGCGCAGCGCCTCGTCGAGCATCCTCGCGGCGAGCTTGTGGTCGTCGCCGTCCATCGCGCGGTAGCCCAGGCCGGCCAGGCGGTCGAACTCGCGGGCGTCGGTGAGGCCGCCGCCGCTGTTGAGCATGTAGCCGCCGGGGGAGGTCACGAGGACGTCCTTCGCACAGGCGAACCCGGCGGTGGCCGCGCCGGTCGTGGCGATCGCGCGGTCGATGAGCTCGCGCAGCTGCAGGACGTACGTCTGCACGGTGGTGCGGGCGCTGCGCGGCGGGCGGCCGGACCAGAGCTCGTCGGCCAGCGTGCCGGCCGGGACGACCTGGTCGGCCCGCAGCGCCAGTAACCCGAGCACCTGCCGCGGCTTCGGCGCGGACGGCACCACCGACACTCCGCACATCCGGACGTCCAACGCCCCCAGCACGCGGATCTCCATGACGACCACCCCAATCCACGGAACGCCCCCGGCGGATCCGCCGCGGCCGGCACCCGACTCCCCCTGGGTCGACACCCCGGGGCCACGATGACCAGTCAAAAACAGGACGGGCGGTTTGTCAATACAAAACCGAACGAGCTGTTTGTTTATGCGAATCGGGGTACGCCTGCTCGAATCGGGGGCGCGAACGGACCAGCCGTGCGCCGGTGCGCGGACGCGAGCGCACGCCTGGGCCCACGGGCGGACCAGGCGGACCAAGCGGCCGGGGCGGAGCGCGCGGACCAGGCGGATCGGACAGGCCAGGCACCCGGGCACAAGCGGACGGCGGTGCCGGGCCCCAACAGGCCCCGCACCGCCGTCGATCCGCCCGTTCCTGCGCGAGCGGTGCGCCGCCTCAGGACACCGCGACCGCGCCGCCGACCGCGTGCGCCTCGACCTCGGCGCCATTGCCTCCACTGCCGCCATTGCTGTCGGCGCCGCCTTCCGACGCCGCGCGGGCCGCCGCCACCTCGGCGACCACCCGGGCGCCACGGTCCGGCCCCATCTGCAGCGCGCCGAGCACGCCCGGCACCGCAATGCTCGGCATCACGTGCTGGAACAGCCCGGCCACCCGGCGCTCCAGGTCCGCCCGGCCGCTCAGCTTCTGGGACTGGAT
This sequence comes from Kitasatospora sp. NPDC057936, assembly GCF_042887525.1. Lineage (NCBI taxonomy): Bacteria > Bacillati > Actinomycetota > Actinomycetes > Kitasatosporales > Streptomycetaceae > Kitasatospora > Kitasatospora sp. NPDC057936. The sequence continues at coordinate 9,415 of NZ_JBHVPD010000151.1, read as the reverse complement.
CTGCACGCCCGTCCATGCCGCCGTCAGCAGCCATGCCGCGTCCGCCGGCGTGACGTGCGGCAACAGTTCGCCGCGCTCGCCGGCCGCGACCAGGAGCACCTCGAAGCGGGAGATCCACCCGAGGATCGCGCCGCCGCCGAACTCGTCGAACACGTCCTGGCCGAGGGAGAGCCGGGCACCGGCGCTCAGCAGCGGGTCGCGCGGCAGCAGATGGGCGACCACCATCCCGGTGTCCACGAACTCCTGGAGTTTGCAAGCGCGTTCGGGAACCTCGTCCTGGGCGAACTGCTCCTCAACCACGCCCTGCGCGAGATCGCGTTTGGACGCGAAATGGAAATAGACCGCGCCGCGCGTCACACCGGCCCGGGAGACCACCTCGCCGATGGTCGCTCCCTCGTAGCCGAACTCGTCGAAGACAGAAGCCGCGGCCTCCAGGATCAGCCGACGCGTCCGGAGCGCGCGCTCCTGCCGTACCACCGGAACCACCCCGTTCTGACATTCTCGCGAAAAACAAAACCAAACACGCCGTATCTTAGCGACGACTGGCCCGAAGGCGACAGGACACTGTCCGGGAATCGCCCCAGGTGCTTCTCCTCCCCCACCCACCCGCGCCCTTCGGCGAATTCGGGATGTCCGGCCGCCCACCGACACCTCAAGGCCACTCCCCACGCGCAGTCGCACACAAAACCGAACGATCGGTATCTGTAGTGGCATGCCAGGCTCCGGAAGACCCGATCAAGCCCTCCGGCGACGCCCTCGGCATCTTTCTCAACCGATCGGTTGAAGAAGGCGGCGGACCGGCGTAGCGTTGTCCTCAACCAATCGGTTGAGAAAGAGCAGGGGTATCCGGTGGCCGTCGACCAGTTGTCCCGGGCGTTCGTCGCCCTGGCCGATCCGACCCGGCGCGACATCGTCGCCCGCCTCTCGGTCCGCGATGCGACCGTCGGCGAGCTGGCGGAGTCGTACGCGATGTCGATGCAGGCCGTCTCCAAGCACCTCAAGGTGCTGGAGGAGGCCGGGCTCGTCAGCCGCAGCCGGGACGCGCAGCGGCGGCCGTGCCACCTCGAACCGCAGGTGTTCGACTTGATGACGAGCTGGATCGAGCGCTACCGCCGCCAGGCGGAGGAGCGGTTCCGCCGCCTGGACGCCGTCCTCGCGGCCATGGCCGACGAGGCCGCCGACGACGGGTCCGCCGACGACGACCCGACAGGCGACGAGCCGGCAGGCGGAGGCCCCGCGCACAGCACAGAGACCGAAGCAGGCCCAGGACACGAAGGAGAGAAGCCATGACCTCCACCACCGGCCGCGAGACCCGGGTCGAGGCGGACCCGGCACTGCCCACCATCCGGATCGTCCGCGAGTTCGACGCCCCGCCGGCGCGGGTCTTCCGGGCCTGGATCGAGCCCGAGCTGGTCGCCCGGTGGCTCGGCCCGGACAACCACGAGACGAAGATCGACTTCTGGGACGGCCGCACCGGCGGGAGCTACCGCTACTCCATGCACCAGGACGGCCGGGAGATCGCCGCCTTCTACGGCTCGTTCCACGAGGTCCGGCCGGAGACCCGACTCGTCCAGACGTTCACGTACACGGGCGTGCCGGACGGCGTCTCGCTGGACACCGCCGTGTTCGAGCCGGCCGGCGAGGGCCGCACCCGCGTCACGATCCTGTCCGTGGTCGACAGCTTCGCCGCCCGCGACGCGATCCTCGCGAGCGGCATGGAAAAGGGCGTCACCGAGGGCTACGCGAAGCTGGACGCACTGCTCGCCTCGGAGTGACCGCCCACACCCAATACGACGAAGCGCCCACCGCCTGCATGGCGGTGGGCGCTTCGTCATACGGGGCGTTCAGCGCCGCGCGAGCGCCGACAGCGGGTTCACGCCCTCCACGGCCTTGACGAGGGGGGCGAGATCGGGGTTCTTCGCGGCCTCGTCGAGGGCCTCGCGGAGCGCGGCGTCGTTCGTGGGACGGGCCGCCTCCAGCAGCTTCAGGCCGTCCTCGGTGACGTTCGTGTAGATGCCGCGACGGTCGGTCGGGCACAGGTAGCGCGAGAGCAGGCCGCGGTCCTCCAGGCGGGTGACCAGGCGGGTCGTGGCGCTCTGGCTGAGGACGACCGCGTCGGCGACCTGCTTCATCTGCAGGTGGCCGCCCTCGTCGTCGTGCTGGCGGCTGAGCACGTCGAGCAGCGAGTACTCGCGCACGCTCAGGTCGTGCCCGGCCTGCAGGCTGCGCTCGATGTGCGCCTCGATCCGGCCGGCCAGGAGGTACAGGGCGGCCCAGCCGTTGGCGAGGGCGGTCAGCGCGGGATCCGTGGCGGTCATGAGCGCGGGTCTCCTTCCGGGTTCGACGGTGTCAAGGATAAGCCCTCGGCAAAAATTTCGGCCTGGGCATGTATCCCGCTTATACAAGCATCCGGCCGGCGGGGCGGGGGGGCGGACGAGCAGAGTTACCACGAGCAAAAGCCCGCAGTTGCACCTATGCCGCGTCTGCAACTATTGTCAAGGCTCGTAAGGCGCTGTAGCAATCTCGTCTGGAGGACGCGCCATGCCTCTCGCACTCCTCGCCCTGGCCATCGGGGCCTTCGGGATCGGGACCACCGAATTCGTCATCATGGGCCTGCTGCCCGAGATCGCCGGCGACTACGGTGCGTCCATCCCCACCGCCGGGCTCCTGGTCACCGGGTACGCGATCGGCGTCGTCATCGGCGCGCCGCTGATGACGGTGCTCGGCACCCGGATCGGCCGCAAGACGATGCTGATGCTCCTCATGGGCCTCTTCGTCGCCGGCAACCTGCTGTCCGCCGCCGCCCCGAGCATGGGCGTCATGCTCGCAGGCCGCCTCGTGGCCTCGCTCGCCCACGGCGCGTTCTTCGGGATCGGCTCGGTGGTCGCCGCCGACCTCGTCGCCCCGGACAAGAAGGCCGGCGCCATCGCCACCATGTTCACCGGGCTCACCGTCGCCAACATCGTCGGCGTCCCGCTGGGCACCTTCATCGGCCAGGCCGTCGGCTGGCGCGCCACCTTCGTCGGCGTCGCCGCGCTCGGCGTGGTCGGCCTGCTCGGCATCGTCAAGCTCGTCCCCGCCCTGCCCCGCCCCGAGGGCGCCCACCTGCGCGGCGAGCTGACCGCGTTCCGCAACCCGCAGGTGCTGCTCGCGATGGCGATGACCGTGCTCGGCTTCGGCGGAGTCTTCGCCGCGATCACCTACATCGCCCCCATGATGACCCACGTCGCCGGCTACTCCGACGGCGCCGTCACCTGGCTGCTGGTGCTGTTCGGCATCGGGATGTTCCTCGGCAACCTCCTCGGCGGGAGGTTCGCCGACCGCAGGCTGATGCCGATGCTGTACGCCTCGCTCGGCGGACTCGCCATCGTGCTGGGCCTGTTCACCCTCACCGCGCACGACAAGGTCCTCGCCGCCGTCACGATCCTGCTGATAGGAGCGCTCGGCTTCGCCACCGTCCCGCCGCTGCAGAAGCGCGTCCTCGACCAGGCGCACGGCGCGCCCACCCTGGCCTCCGCCGTCAACATCGGGGCGTTCAACCTCGGCAACGCCCTCTCCGCCTGGCTCGGCGGCCTGGTGATCTCGACCGGTCTCGGCTACACGGCCCCGAACTGGGTCGGCGCGCTGCTCGCCGCCTCGGCCCTCGTCCTCGCCGTCTGGTCCGCCGCCCTGGAGCGCCGCGCCCCGGGCCGTGCGACCGCCGTTCCGAACGCTGTTCCGACCGTCTCGATCCCCGTCCACCACTGAACCGTTCCTTCAGGAGAAGCGCCACCATGAGCACCACCGTGAGCACCACCACCGTCACCCCGCTCACCACCGCCGACGCCGAGACGCTCGTCGCCGCCGCCCGCACCGCCGCCGAGGCGGCCGGGGTCGCCGTCAGCATCACCGTCCTGGACGCGGGCGGGCACCCGCTCGCCTTCCGCCGCGACGACCGCGCCGTGCTGATCTCCGGCGAGACCAGCACCCGCAAGGCCTACACCGCCCTCCAGCTCGACGCCCCGACCGCCGACCTGGTCGACCTCGTCAAGCCCGACGGGCCGTTCCACTCCCTGCCCACCGCACTGGACCGTCCGCTGCTCTTCATCGCCGGCGGCGTCCCGGTCCACCACGACGGCCGCCTCGTCGGCGCCCTCGGCATCGGCGGCGGCGCCCCCGAGCAGGACCACTCCTTCGCCACCGCTGCGCTGGCGGCACTCGCACGCTGACCCGCGCTCAATGGCGGTCGCACGAGATACCCGGCACCGCGCCAACGCCCGTGCCTCCCAACGGTCCTGATCGTCGGGAGGCACGGGTGTTGGCGTGGTGCCGACCCGCTTCGGTCGCCGTCCTGGCAGGATGGCGCCATGGAACGTGTGCTTGGAATCGGCGGGTACTTCCTGCGGGCCGCCGACCCTGCTGCCCTCAATGCGTGGTACCGCGACTGCCTCGGCCTGGCCGCCGACGAGCACGGCCTCTGGCAGCAGGAGACCGGCCCGACGGTGTTCGCGACCTTCGAGTCCGGAACCGACTACTTCGGATCGAACGCCCAGCGGACCATGCTCAACTTCCGGGTCCGCGACCTGGACGCCATGCTCGCGCAGCTACGCGCCAAGGGAGCGGACGTCGCCGGGGAGACCCAGGACATGGCGGGCGTCGGACGGTTCGGCTGGGTCACGGACCCCGAGGGCAATCGCATCGAACTGTGGCAGCCCGCCTGACCCTGCCCCCGACGGCCGCCCGGCGCCGCTGCCCGCGCCTCGACGTCAGCGGCAGAGGGCCGTTTCGACGAGGCTCTCGACGTGCTTCATCGTGTTCGGGTCGGAGGGCTGGGTCGTCACCGCGATGTCGGCGACGGCGCTGCCGTCGTCGGTGACGCCGCCTCGGGTCTCGTAGCCCGGGAAGCTGCCGCCGTGGCCCCAGTAGAGGCCACCGCCGCACGGCAGCGGCTTGCTCACCAGGCCGAGCCCGTAGCCGGCGCCGGGGCCCATTTTCTCGGCGGGGACGGTCTTCTTCATCTCGGTGAGCTGGGCCGGCTTGAGGAGGTCGCCGTGGAGCAGCTCGGAGAAGAACCGGTTGAGGTCGGAGTTGGTGGAGATCATCTGACCGGCCGCCCAGCCCCAGGACGGGTCGATCTCCGTGACGTCGCGCAGCGGCGCTCCCGGCGCGTCCCGGTAGTAGCCCTTGGGGTGCGGCTCGCGGATGGACTCGTCGCCGGGGGCGGGGAAGTACGTGTGGTGCAGGCCGGCGGGCTCGATGACGCGCCGTTCGATCTCCGCCGCGAGGGCCCTGCCGGAGACCCTCTGGACGATCAGTCCGGCCAGGACGTAGTTCGTGTTGCTGTACCCGAACTTCTCCCCCGGCGCGAATTCGGCCTTGAACTGCAGGGCCGTGTCGAGGAGTTCGCGCGGCTCGTAGTAGCGGGGCCGGAGGTCGGCCTTGAGGTAGTTCGGGATGCCGCTGGTGTGCTGGAGGAGCTGGCGGACCGTGATCCTGCGGCCGTCGATGCCGTCCCCGCGGACCAGGCCCGGCAGGTACGTCTCGATCGGCTCGTCGAGCGCGATCTTCCCCTCGCCGACCAGCTGCAGCACGACCACCGCCGTGAACACCTTGGTGTTGCTGCCGATCCGCACCTGACCGTCGACCGGCACCTTGGCGCCGGTGGCCAGGTCGGCGACCCCGGCGGTGTAGTTGCGGGCCCGGCCGTCGCCCTTCTTGACGCTCGCCAGCGCACCGGGCACGCCCTCGTCCCGCGCCAGCGCGTCGAGGCCCTGCTGGACGGTGTCCGGTCGGGGCGCCGCGAACGCCGCGGCCGGAGCCAGTGCACCCACCGTCAGGGCGCCTACGGCCACCGCGGCCGCGAGGGCCTTCCAGCGCCGGGACGGACGGGCCTTGTGCTGCGCCTGCTCAAGCACGTGCCAACTCCAGGGTCTTGTCGGGAAAAGCAGCGGTGTTTCGCTGCTCCCACCTTCCCCGGAGTCGCCCGGCTGCGACGATGCTGCTACCCGCCCGGTTGGGGGTGGGGCTAGCCCCCGGTGCGTGCACGATTCGACGGCGGGGCCTCGATCATGACGGCGATGCCGTCCAGCAGCGGCTTGAGGCCGAACTCGAACAGCGCGTCCAGGTCGAGGTCGTAGCCGTCCGGCAGCCGCTCGCGATCCTGGTGAACACCGGGTACCGGGCCGCACTGGTGATCGCCGCGAAGGCGGGGGCCTGACGGTCCATCCACTGGTCCTCGCTGAGGCCGGTCGCCGCCTCGGCCTGCGCCTCCCGTTCGAGGTGCACGGCGATGCCGTGAACGTGGCTGTAAAGCAGGACGTGCAGGTCGAGCATCGTCTCGGGGGCAAGGCCGTGGCCGTCGAGCGCGGCCAGCGCCCACTCCGCGTGGACCATCAGGGCCGGGCGCCGGCACGGCCGCCCGCGACCTCATCGAGACCGCGCTCAGGGGAACCTGACCCCGCAGCTCACCGGAAAGCACTACTAGCCATCGACCCCCAGGAGGTCCTGGGCCGCGCGGTTGAACGCCTCGGTGGCGGGGGTCGGGCGGTCGCGGTGGTGGAGCAGGCCCCACTGCACCGGGGGCGCGTCGGCGAGCGGGCGGTAGGCGACGTCGGGGCGGGGGTGGTAGCGGCGGGCCTGGGCGCCGAGCGGGAAGGCGCCCCGGCCGGCGCCGACGAGGGTCAGGATCTCGTTCAGCGTGCCGCCCTCCGGGCCGGGTGGGATCGGCCGCCCGTTCGGCGTCCGTGCCGGGGTGCGGTCGGCGCGGAAGGACTCCGGGACGGCGGAGGGCAGTTGGACGAGCGGGAGGTCAGCCAGCTGCTCCGGCGTGACGGCGTCCTGCTGCGCGAGCGGATGGCCGGCGGGCAGGGCGAGCATCCAGGGCTCGCTCACCAGGACCGGGCCCGGCACCAGGTCCGGCTCGCGCAGCGGGTACTCCGCGAACACCAGGTCCACCTCGCCCGCCCGCAGGAGGGCTATGCGGTCGACGAGTTCGGCCTCCCGGAGGGTCGCCTCCCAGCCGGGCAGCCGTTCCCTGAAGCGCTCCGCGACGCCGACGAGCAGCTGCCCCGCCGCCGGGCCCGCGAACGCGACCCGCAGCGTTCCGGTGCGGCCGTGCCCGGCGTCGGCGACCCGCCGGACGGCGGCGCCCACCGCCTCCCACGCGGGCCGCAGCTCCTCCGCCAGCTGCGCCCCGAGCGCCGTCGGCTCCACCCGGCGGCTCGTCCGGACGAACAGCGGTGCGCCGACCCGGCGTTCCAGCTTCCGTACGGTCTGGCTGATCCGCGCGGTGGAGACGTGCAGCCGCTCGGCCGTCCGCCCGAAGTGCAGTTCCTCGGCGAGCACCAGGAACGCCTCGATCTCGTGCCGCTCCAGCACTCCGTACCGCCTCTCCTCCGCTACATCATTAACCCTCGCTTCACGATCGTTGCACAGCCTCTCATTGATCGTCCGCCCGCTCCCGCGGGAGGGTGGAGCCATCGCCGAAGATCCCCCACCTCCCAGGGAGTTGCACCATGCACGTCACCACCGACCGCGCCCTCGCCGCACCCGCCGCCGACCCGGCCGCCGTCGCCGCCGAACTGCGCGACCGGGCCGAGATCCTGGACGCCCTCCTCCGCTTCGGCCTCGGCCAGGACCTCCACGACCGCGAGCTGTTCGCCTCCTCCTTCACCCCGGACGCCGAACTTGACTTCCGCCCGGCGGCCGCCGCGTGGGACGCCGAACCGCCCGTGATGGCCGGCCGGGACCACATCGTGACGACGATCCTCGGCATGTTCGCCGGGCGGGTGACCACCACCCACCAGGTCACCAACTCCCGCATCACCGTGGACGGCGACCGGGCCCGGCTCACCTCCCTCGTCGAGGCGCAGCACGTGCTGACGGCCGACCCCGCCACCCACGCCCTGCTGAAGAACCGCTACGACGTCGAACTGCGCCGCGACGGCGACCGCTGGCTGATGCACCGGGTGCGGATCGACAACGTGTGGCTCACCGGCGAGCCGCGCGCCATCTTCGGCTGAGTACCCGAGGAGAGTTACGGCTTCAGGGCAGCACGGCCACCGCCTCCACTTCCACCAACTGGTCCGCGTAGCCCAGCACGGCGACGCCGAGCAGCGTGCTGGGGGCGTCGTGCTCCGCCAGGTACGAGCGGTACACGTTCCACACCTTCACGAGGTCGGCCTGGCGGGAGGACGCGACGTAGACCGTCGTCCGGGCGATGTCGGTCCGTGCGGCGCCCGCGTCCTCCAGGGCGATTATGAGGTTCCGCATGACCTGGTGCGCCTGGCCCTCGTAGTCGCCGACGGCGACCGTCCGGCCCTTCTCGTCGAGCGGACAGGCGCCGGCGAGCCAGAGCGTGCGGACGGGCGCGTCGACGGCCGCCGCGTAGGCGTAGTCGACGGCCGGGGTCAGGCGAGTGCTGCGGATGAGCTTGACGGCGCTGGTCACGGTGGCCTCCGGGGGTCGCGGTCGAACCTTTGCGCCCATCGTTGGCCGCACCCGAGGGAGCGTCAAACGATTTGTGGGCGAATTTCCCACCGTTCCAAGGCCGATGCGGTTCGCGATTCACCGTTCCGGGTGATGGCGGACCGATGCGTCCGGCCGGGATCCTGGTGCCCTGAGATCTGACGAGACGCCGACAATGCCGGGAGGGTGAGCGATGGAGTCCCAACTGCCGCACCACGAGGACGGTTCGGGCGTAGGCCGGCGCCGGATGCTGGGGATCGCGCTCGGGGCCGGGCTCGTTCCCGCCCTGGGGGCGTCGGCCGCCGCGAGCGCCGGACCCGCGCCGAGCAGCCCCGCCGCAACCGAGCCCATGGCTGCCGCCGCACTCGGACGACGCGTCGCCGAGGTGGCCGCCGCACAGATCAGCGTGCCGTACGCGTGGGGCGGCGGCGACCGCCTCGGGGCGAGCTACGGCTTCTGCGACGGCGAGAACGGTTACCTCGACGGGGTCTGCCTCGGCGAGAACACCGTCGGCTACGACTGCAGCGGCCTGTCCCTCTACTGCTGGTACCTCGCGAGCCACGGGACGATCGAGCTCGCCCACTACACCGTCGCGCAGTTCAACCGCAGCGCCGAAGTGCCGCGCGACGCCATGCTCCCCGGCGACCTGATCTTCTTCTCCCGCCCGGACGCGATCCTCCACCACGTCGGGATCTACGCGGGCGACGGCGCGATGATCCACGCCGAGCGGACGGGCACGCTCGTCGCCCGCGTCGAGAACGTCCTCGACATCCCGCGCTGGGCCAACGAGTTCGCAGGCGCCCGCCGCCCGCACCCCGCGGGCTAGGGCGTTTCTTTCCGATCATCGGATCGTTGGTCTGGTCGTGCCGTTGACCGACGCGCAGTGGGCGCGGATAGAGCCGTTGTTGCCGGACCGGACGCCGAAGCGGGGCGGTCGTTGGCGTGATCATCGGGAGGTGATCGACGCGAT
>NZ_JBHVPD010000150.1:0-17972 GCF_042887525.1 Kitasatospora sp. NPDC057936 | reverse complement strand
GCGGAGAGGGGCGTGACGGGTGATTTTCAGACTGCCAACGGTCTTAACCACCCACCCACAGAGTCGGCAGTCGGAAAATCATCCAGCCCCCGGAGCGGCCACCCCCGCAGCCACCCCCGGCGAACCCCACCCACCCGAAAGCCCACGCCCCCGCCCCAAGCCCCGCGCAGCGGCCCCCATCCGCCCCACCCCAGTGGCACCCACCCCTCCCCCATGCGAGTGTGGCGGACAGCACCAAGGACCCCTCCCGGTAAGACCCGCACGGTAAAGGGATGAGCGATGGAACGACCCCGGATCCTGATCGTGGGCGGTGGCTTCGCCGGCCTGGAGTGCGCCCGCCGCCTCGAACACAAGCTGGCGCCCTCCGAGGCCGAGATCTCGCTGGTCACGCCGTTCAGCTACCAGCTCTACCTGCCGCTGCTGCCGCACGTCGCCGCCGGCGTCCTGACGCCGCAGTCGGTGGCGGTGTCGCTGCGCCGCAGCCTGCGCCGGACCCACATCGTGCCCGGCGGGGCCATCGGGGTGGACCCGGTGTCCAAGGTCTGCGTCGTCCGGAAGATCACCGACGAGGTGATCGCGCAGAAGTACGACATCCTCGTGCTCGCCCCGGGCAGCGTCACCCGCACGTTCGACATCCCGGGCCTCACCGACTACGCCCGCGGCATGAAGACGCTCGCCGAGGCCGCCTACGTCCGCGACCACGTGATCGCCCAACTCGACCTGGCCTCCACGACGCTGGACCAGAACGAGCGCGAGTCCCGGCTGCAGTTCGTCGTGGTGGGCGGCGGCTACGCGGGCACCGAGACGGCGGCCTGCCTGCAGCGCCTGACGACCGCCGCGGCCCGCCGCTACCCGCGACTGGACGCGCGGCAGATCAAGTGGCACCTGATCGACATCGCCCCGAAGCTGATGCCCGAACTCGGCGACGCCCTCGGCACGGCGGCGCTGGAGGTGCTGCGGGCGCGCGGCATCGAGGTGTCGCTGGGCGTGTCGGTGGCCGAAGTCGGCGCCGAGTCGGTCAAGTTCACCGACGGCCGGGTGCTCCCCTGCCGGACGTTGATCTGGACGGCGGGCGTCGCCGCGAGCCCGCTGATCGGCACGCTGGACGCGGAGACGGTGCGGGGCCGGATCGCGGTGACGGCGGAGATGCGGGTGCCGCAGTTCGACGGGGTGTTCGCGCTGGGCGACGCCGCGGCCGTCCCGGACCTCGCGAAGGGCGACGGCGCGGTGTGTCCGCCGACCGCCCAGCACTCGGCCCGGCAGGGCCGCGCGGTGGCGAACAACGTGATCGCCTCGCTCCGCCACCAGCCGCTGGAGCCGTACTACCACAAGGACTTGGGCCTGGTGGTCGACCTGGGCGGCAAGGACGCGGTGTCGAAGCCGGTCGGCGTCGAGCTGCGCGGGGTGCCGGCGCAGCTGGTGGCCCGCGGCTACCACCTGATGGCGATGCGCACCAACGTGGCGAAGTTCCGGGTGGGCGCGAACTGGCTGCTGAACGCGACGGCCGGCGACGACTTCGTCCGCACGGGCTTCCTGGCCCGCCAGCCCGCCCGACTGCAGGATTTCGAGTACACGGACGCGTACTTGACGAAGGATCAGGTCCGCGCACACGCCCAGGCGCTGCTCGCGAAGGGCTGAGGACCCCGAGGGGCCCTGGCCTCCCCCGTTCCACACGGGGAAGGCCAGGGCCACGTCGCGCCACGTCACATCGGGTCACATCACGTCACATCGCAAAACGTCACTCGGCGGCCAGGTACATCCCGCTCGCGTCCTGCCCGGCCGTGTTGCGGCACGCGTAGTTCCCGCTGCTCCGCGCGAACAGCTGGGTGAGGCAACTGCCCAGCGCCTGCTGCCCGTAGTAGTTCGGGTGCATCGACTCCTGCAGCGCGCCCTGGGTGGTGTTGAGCCCGCCGTCGAGGAAGCGTGCCCACTCGCTGGTGGCCGCGGACGGCGCGGCGTCCGTGGTCGGCTGCTGGGTGGCCGTGGAGCAGACCTCGCGCCCCTGCAGCATGTCGGAGATGTCGAGGAACTGGACGCCCTTGGCCGCGGCGACCTGCGCCAGCGCCTTGGAGACCTGCGGCACCATCGAGTCGCGCGCCCAGTCGGCGTCGCCGTCCCAGAACGGGCAGCCGCCGGTGTTGGAGCGGGTCCAGCCGCTCTCGGGGTAGCGCATCTCGGAGCTGCGCGGGATCGGGGACGGGTAGGACTGCAGCACGAGACGGTAAGTCCCCTGCCCGTAGCCCGCGTTGGACATCACCGCACGGATCTCGTCGATCGCCTTGCCGACGCCGGCCATCGCCGCCGGCATCTTCGAGTCGATCGCGGACTGCTGCGAGCCGTGGCAGTAGCTGTACCAGACGAGGTAGTCCTGGACGCAGCTGGAGATGACGCCGGAGAACCCGAGGTCGTTGCCGCCGATCGACAGCGTGATCAGCTTGACGTCGTTCTGCGCGGCCACGGCGGCGAGCTGGTCGGCCTGCGGCGCCTCGCCCTTGAGGGACTGGCCGCCGTTGGAGGCGCGGAAGACGTTGTTGGTGACGGCGCCCGAGCAGGCCAGGTTGATCTGCTTGGCCGCCACCGAGGACGCACCGGTCACCTCGGCGACGTCGGAGCGGTCGCAGCCGTTGGCGGCGGTGGCACCGTAGACGGCGCTCGGGTCGTAGGAACTTCCGTTCCAGGCACGGTCGGTGCCGCTCCGGTCGCCGCTGCCGTCGGCGGAGTTGCCCATCCACCGGCCGGCTTCGCCGGAGATGTAGCTGTCACCGAGCGTGACGCTGGCGGTGGGCCCGCTCGGCACCGCGGCGGAGGCGGCGGAGGCGGGCGCGGCGACGGCGACACCGCCGCCGATCGCGAGCGGGAGGGCGAAGGCCGCGGTGAGCAGCCTGCGGGCGAGTCGCGGGGTCGTGCGGGTGTTTCTCGAACCGTTTTCGGGCACGGCGGAACTCCTGCGGCTCGGTCTCCCCGTGGTGTGGGGACGGGAAGACGCGTGTGAGGGTAGGCCGCCGGCGCCGGTGGCGCGATGAAGATGGCATGACAGAGCTGGTTACCGCTAGGTACGTGCAGCAGGTTTCCCGCTTTGTTACCCACGGGTTCAGACCAGCCCCCACCCGCTCGGCCACCGATCCCCCTCCCCGAACCCCCTCCCCGAACCCCCGCCCCGGCCACCCGCACCCGCCGCACCCGCGACACCCGCACCCGCCACACCCGCCGCACTCACACCAGCCGCGACCCGCCCCCGCCCGCCCCGAGCACCGCCGCGAGGTCGTCCGCCAGCCGCGGCGCCTCGTCCGGCCGGAGGTCGGCCGTGGTGATCCGGATCCCGGGCGGCGACTGGATCCGGTACCGCGCGCCGGGCGCCGCGACCCATCCGCGCTGCACGAGCGCGGTGAGCGCGGAGGTCTCGTCCGGCACGGGCACCCAGACGTTCAGCCCGCTCTCGCCGTGCGCCGCGATGCCGCGCGCCGCGAGCTCGCCGAGCAGCGCGTCCCGGCGGGCCCGGTAGACGGCGGCCACGGTGGCGACGGGCGCCGCGTCGGTGCGCCAGAGCTCGGCGACCGTCCGCTGGAGCAGCTGGCTGACCCAGCCCGCGCCGAGCCGCAGCCGCCCGGAGACACGCCCGATGGTGTCCGCGTCACCGACCGCGACGGACAGCCGCAGGTCGGGCCCGTACGCCTTGGCCGCCGAGCGCACGACCGCCCAGTGCCGCGAACCGGCGCCGGCCAGCGGGTGGTAGGCCTGGTCGACCATGCCGTGCCCGTGGTCGTCCTCGATCAGCAGCACGTCGGGGTGCCCGGCCAGCACCTCGCGCAGGGCCGCGGCCCGGGCGGCGGTGAGTGCGGCGCCGGTCGGGTTCTGGGCCCGGCTGGTGACGATCACGGCGCGGGCGCCCTCGTCGAGCGCCGCGGCGAGCGAGTCGGGCAGCGGGCCCTCGTCGTCGAGCCGGACGGGCGCGGGCCGCAGGCCCATCGCGGGCAGCAGGTCGAGCAGGCTGCCCCAGCCCGGGTCCTCGACGGCCACCGCGTCGCCGGGGCGCAGCCGGGTGCCGAGGATGCGCTCGACGGTGTCGAGGGAGCCGGAGGCGACGGCGATCGGGCCGCCGGGCAGGCCGTCGGCCCCGAAGGAGGCGCGGGCGAGGGCGAGCAGGCCCGGGTCGACGGAGGGGTGACCGTAGAGGACGGGTTCGGCGCGGGCCGCCTCCGCCGCGGCGGCGAGGGCCGGGGCGAGGTCGGGCAGGAGGGCCGGGTCGGGGTTGCCGGCGGACAGGTCGCGGGCGTGCGGGGGCACGGGCACGCGGATCTGGTCGCGGGTGGTGAGGGCGGGCCGGGGCAGGATGCGGCTGCCCTTGCGGCCGGCGGTCTCGATCACGCCGCGGTCGCGCAGCAGGCGGTAGGCGGCGGCGACGGTGTTGGCGTTGACGCCGAGCTCGGCGGCGAGGTCGCGCAGCGGGGGCAGCGCGGTTCCGGGCGCGAGCTGCCCGCCACTGACGCCCTGTTCGATGTGGGCCGCGATTTCGCTGGCGCGTCGCCCTTTCAGCGGATAGTCTCCTAGCACAAAGCAAATTATGCACTAGTACATAGAGGTTTGTCATGTCGGTCCCTGCCACGGACAGCACCACGTCGGACGCCACCGCCACCACCACCTCGGCCTCCGCCGCCGGTGCCACCTACGCCCGCACCGCCCGCACCACGCCGACGCGCTACAAGGACCGCGCCACCTGGGAGCGGGACGCGATCCACGCGATACTCGACAGCACCTACCTCTGCCACCTCGGCTTCGTCGCCGACGGCGCACCGGTCGTCCTGCCGACGATCTACGCCCGCGTCGGCGACCGCCTCTACGTCCACGGCTCGACGGGCAGCCGCCCGATGCGCGGCGCCAAGGACGACGAGGGCCTGAAGGTCTGCGTCACCGTCACCCTCGTCGACGCGCTCGTGCTGACCAAGTCCGCGTTCAACCACTCCGTCAACTTCCGTTCGGTGGTGGCGCACGGCACCGCCCACCAGGTCACCGACCCGGAGGAGCTGAACGTCGCCCTGGACGCGCTGGTCGACCAGACCGTCCCCGGCCGCTCCGCCGAGGTCCGCCCGGCCAACGCCAAGGAGCTCGCCGCCACCGCCGTGATCCGCCTCGACCTGGACGAGGTCTCCGCCAAGTCCCGCGACGACGGCGCCAACGACGAGCCGGGGGACGTCGACCTGCCCTACTGGGCCGGCGTCGTCCCCGTCACCAGCGGCTTCGGCACCCCCGCTCCGGCCGCCTCCACCACCGTCCCGCTCCCCGCGCACCTGCGCGAGCTGGCCGGCTGACGAAGGCACCCCGCCGATGCACGACCAGACCCAGATCCAGACCCAGAACGAGAACGAGAACGCGTCATGCTGATCCGCTCCTGGGACCGCGGCGACGAGGCCGAGTGGCGCGCCTGGCTCGCCGAGGGCCGGGACTTCGGCCTGCTCGCCGCCAACGGCGGGCAGGGCGAAGGCCCCGTCCTGGTCCCGACGCACTTCCTGCTCGACGCCGACCGCGGCGAGATCCTGCTGCACCTCGCCGCGCCCAACCCGCTGCTCGCCGCCGTCCGGGCCGACCCGCACGTCACCCTCGCGGTCACCGACGGCTACGCCTTCGCCCCCGGCCACTGGCGCGGCGCACCCGGCACGCCCACCAGCTACTACGCGTCCGTCCACTTCCAGTGCGCGGCGGAGATCGTCGAGTCGGCCGCGGGGAAGGCCGAGATCCTCAACCGCCAGCTGGCACACTTCCAGCCCGAGACCCCGGACACCCGGGTCGTCCCGGGCGAGGGGGAGTTCTCCCGGCTGCTCCCGGGCCTGCGCGGACTGCGCCTGACGGTCCTCCAGGTGCGCGCCAAGTTCAAGTACGACGACAAGAAGCCGGCCGACGAGCAGCACGCGATCGCCGACCGCCTCGCCGAACGCGGCGGCGGCCAGGACACCCTGGCCCGCACCCAGCTGCTGCGCCGCAACCAGCGGCGCACCGCCGGCTGAGCCCGCGTCACCCCGGAGCACACGGGCCGCACGCCCCACCCCGCGCCCAGCGCCCCGCGCCCGACCACAGGCCGCACACCCGGCCACCCCACCACCCGGCCACCCGGCCACCCGCCTGACACGGCATCACCCGATCGGCCCACGAAACCGGGCCTCGGCCCCCCGCCACTGGTCGAATGTGAGACGTACCCTGCCCGCCCGGCGGAGCCGGCGGCCCCGCACGCCGCCGTCCCCGCCGGGCGGGCCCGTCCACCTCGGGGAGCGCGCGTGTCCACAACCAACACCCGGTCCACCGCCGGAGAGGCCCACCTCGGACACGTCGTGTTCATCTCCGCGGCCGCGGCGATGGGCGGTTTCCTGTTCGGCTACGACAGCGCCGTGATCAACGGCGCGGTCACCGGCATCCAGAAGCACTTCGGAGTGGGCAACGGCGAGACGGCGTTCGTCGTGGCCATCGCGCTGCTCGGCTCGGCCGCCGGCGCGGTGGCCGCCGGCCGGCTCGCCGACCACCTCGGCCGGGTGCGCACGATGCTGCTGGCGGCGACGCTCTTCGCGATCAGCGGCCTCGGCTCGATGTTCCCGCCGAGCATCCAGGTGCTCGCCACCTGGCGCGTGGTCGGCGGCGTCGCGATCGGCATCGCCTCCGTCATCGCCCCCACCTACATCGCCGAGGTCGCCCCCACCGCGTACCGCGGCCGGCTCGCGTCGTTCCAGCAGATGGCGATCGTGCTCGGCATCACCGTCTCCCAGCTGGCGAACTGGGCGCTCAACCAGGCCGCCGGCGGCGAGTCCACCGGCCACCTCGGCGGCGTCCAGGCCTGGCAGTGGATGCTCGGCGTCGAGACCATCCCGGCGCTGGTGTACGGCCTGATGGCGCTCGCCATCCCCGAGTCGCCGCGCTTCCTGATCGCCGACCACCGCGAGGCGCAGGCCCGCAAGGTGCTCAGGGAGGTCGAGGGCGAGGACGTCGACCTGGACGCCCGGGTCGCCGAGATCCGCGCGGTGCTGGAGTCCGCGCACAAGCCGCGCCTGAGGGACCTGCTCGGCGGCCGCTTCGGCCTCCTGCCGATCGTCTGGGTGGGCATCGGCGCCTCGGCGTTCCAGCAGTTCGTCGGCATCAACGTGATCTTCTACTACTCGTCGCTCCTGTGGCAGTCGGTCGGCATCAACGAGTCCAACTCGCTGCTGATCAGCCTCTCCACCTCGATCGTCAACGTGATCGGCACGGTGATCGCGATGGTGCTGGTGGACCGGATCGGCCGCAAGCCGCTCGCCCTCGCCGGCTCGATCGGCATGGCGCTGGCGCTCGCCACCGCCGCCTGGGCGTTCTCCTACCGGCACGGCACCGGCGACACCGCGACGCTCGACAACACCCACGCCACCGTCGCCCTGGTCGCCGCGCACGTCTTCGTGCTCTGCTTCGCCTTCTCCTGGGGCGTGGTGGTCTGGGTGCTGCTCGGCGAGATGTTCCCCAACCGGATCCGCGCCCTCGCCCTGTCCGTCGCCGCCTCGGCCCAGTGGATCGCCAACTGGGCCATCACCGTGAGCTTCCCGGACCTCGCCGACTGGAACCTCTCGGCGACGTACGTGATCTACGCGGCCTTCGCGCTGCTCTCCATCCCGTTCGTGGCCTTCTGCATCAAGGAGACCAAGGGCCGCGCCCTGGAGGAAATGGGCTGACCCCGACCCCCACCGACGCCCCCCAACGGTCCCCACCGACGACCGCCGCAGGACGACCGCCGCACGCGGCCCGACCCACCGAGAGGAAGCCATGCCAGACCAGGGCGGCTCCCGGCAGAACCTCACCTTCCCGAGCAACGGCCGCACCGCGCACGGCTACCTGGCCCGCCCGCCCCAGGGCGTCGGCCCCGGCCTCGTCCTCGTCCAGGAGTGGTGGGGCCTCACCACCCACGTCGCCACGATGGCCGACCGCTTCGCCGCCGAGGGCTTCACCGTCCTCGCGCCCGACCTGTACGGCGGCGCGACGACCCACGACGGCGCCGAAGCCGCCCGCCTCAAGCGCGAGCTGCCCGTCGAGCACGCCGTGACGGACCTCGCCGGCGCCGTCGACCACCTGCTCGCCCTGGACGGCGTCGTCGGCGACGCGGTCGGCGTGGTCGGCTTCTGCATGGGCGGCGGCTTCGCGCTGCTGCTGGCCGCCCGCGCGGGCGACAAGGTGTCCGCCGCCGTCCCCTTCTACGGCCTCCCGCCCGACCCGGACTTCGACTACCGCGGCCTCACCGCCCACGTCCTCGGCCACTTCGGCGAGCACGACCGCTCGATCCCGATGTCCGCCGTCGACGAGGCCGCCACCCGCATCGGCGAGGCCACCGACATCCGCCCGGAGATCCACTTCTACCCGGCCGGACACGCCTTCATGAACGACGAGAACCCGCTCGGCACCTACGACGCCCTCCAGGCCCGCACCGCCTGGCGCCGCACCCTGAGCTTCCTCCGGGGCCACCTCGGGTGACTCCCGCACCCGGCTCCGCGAGCGCCCCCTGCGCCCCGCGTGCGCCCTGCGTCCGCCAGGTGGTGCGCAACCACCGGCGCACGCGGTTCGTCCGACCAGGTGAGTCATTCACCACCACCTGGGGGGCCACTGGTGCCGAAGCCTCTGCTGTTCCTGGACGTCGACGGCGTCCTCAACCCGGTCTGCCCGCACCCGGACGCCGGGTTCGACGCCCACACCCTGCTCGGCTACTCGGTCCTGCTCTCCGCCCGCCACGGCGACTGGCTGCGCGAACTCGCCGACACGTACGAACTCGTGTGGGCCACCACCTGGGAGGAGCACGCCAACACCCACATCTCCCCCGCGATCGGCCTGCCCGAACTCCCCTTCGTCCGCTTCACCGGCTACGTCCCGCAGCCCGGCGACCCGCGCGTCCCCCTCATGCAACTGTTCTCGTCCCGCAAGTGGGCCCCACTGCTGCGCTACGCCGGAGGCCGCCCGTTCGCGTGGATGGACGATGTCATCCCCCAGCGCCTGGTGCGCAATTCACTGTGGCGCCGCGACCGCGTCCTGCTGCCCATCGACCCCGGCCAGGGCCTGGAACGCCGCCACGTCGACCGACTCCTCGCCCGCCCGCCGAGGTCCCAGAGCAAGCTGACGCTCAAGGGGTAGGCAGCACAGGCTCAAGGAGTAGGCAGCTAGCTCAAGGAATGGGCACCAGGCTTAAGGAGTGGGCAACCAGCTGACGTGCCCGGCGAGCAGCGCGTACCCGACGAAGGCCACCGTGTCGATCAGCGCGTGCGCCACCACCAGCGGCATCACCCGCCCCCACCGCCGGTAGGCCAGGCAGAACACCGCGCCCATGACCATGTTGCCGACCAGCCCGCCGACGCCCTGGTACAGGTGGTACGAGCCGCGCAGCACCGAACTCGCGACCAGCGCCGCCGGCCACGACCACCCCAACTGCCCGAGCCGGCGCAGCAGGTAGCCGAGGACGACGACCTCCTCCAGGATCGCGTTCTGCCACGCGGACAGCACGAGCACCGGCACCCGCCACCACACGTCCGGCAGCCCCGACGGCGCCACCGTCAGGTTGTACCCGGCCGCCTGGGACGCCAGGTACAGCAGCAGCCCGGACCCGCCGATCGCGGCGGCGACGCCCGCGCCCCGCCCGAGGTCGCGCAGCTTCTGCCGCAGGTCGAAGCCGAGCACGCGCAGCGCCGCGCCCTCGCGCACCAGCAGGTAGCCGACCAGGACGACGGGCATCAGCCCGCGCCCGATGTAGTAGAGCTGCCAGGTCAGGTCGAGCCACGGCCGCCCGGGCGCCCGTGAGCCGTTCAGGGTCGCGACCTGCTGGCCGAGCGAGAGCGGCGCGGTGAGCGAGCCCGCGAAGTCGATGACCGCGCTGATGCCGCTGGCCCCGAGCGACAGCCCGAGGACGATCAGCAGCTCGGCACCGAGCAGCCGGCGCGTGGGCCGGGCGGTCTCCGGTTCGGTCGGGACGGTGGTCACGGGCGGGCTCCAGTGCGGCGATCAGGCCTCCGGCCGTCGGCCGACCACCGGGGCGATCATCCTGACACAGCGGCCGCGCGATCCGGCCGGCGGGCACTGGTGCCGTGGCCGGACGGGTCCACCGCGTTGCGGCTCCCGGCCACGGCGTTACCCCACCGCGTTGCGGCTCCCGGCCACGGCGCTACCCCACCGGCCAGGTGTGCACCGGCTCGCCGCCCCGCATGTGCTCGATGTACCGCCGGGTCATCGCCGCGAGCGCCGCCGGCCGGTCCATCCCGTACCGTTCCCGCAGCCGGTGGAAGGTCGCGCTCTGCCAGGCCGCGCCGTTGGTCCGCCGCAGGCAGCGCTGCTCGATGATCCCGAGGTAGCGGTCCCGGTCGGCCGGCTCCACGCCCCACGCGTCCAGGCCCTGGTAGGCCATCGGCAGCAGCTCGCCGAGCACCAGGTCGACGGCGGACACCGTGGTCAGCCCGCCGCCGCGCCCCGCCCGGCCCGAGCGCGGCCACTGGAAGACGGCGTCGACGCCGTACCGCGCCGCCTGCCGGAAGTTCTCGTCCGCCCGGTCGAACGGCAGCCTGGTCCACACCGGCCGCGACTGCTCGGCCAGCACCCGCACCACCCCGTAGTAGAAGGCCGCGTTGGCCAGGGTGTCGGCGACCGTCGGCCCGGCCGGCAGTGCCCGGTTCTCCACCCGCAGGTGCGGCACCCCGCCGCTCACGTCGTACACCGGCCGGTTCCACCGGTAGATCGTCCCGTTGTGCAGCCGCATCTCCGCCAGCCGGGGCGCGCCGCCGGAGGCCAGCACCTTCAGCGGGTCCTCGTCGTCGCAGATCGGCAGCAGCGCCGGGAAGTAGCGCAGGTTCTCCTCGAACAGGTCGTACGCCGAGTCCACCCAGCGCTCGCCGAACCACGTGATCGGGCGTACGCCCTGCGCCTTGAGCTCCGCCGTACGGGTGTCGCAGGCCTGCTGGAACAGCACCGGCCTGGTCTCGCGCCACAGCTCCCGCCCGAACAGGAACGGCGAGTTGGCGCCCAGCGCGAGCTGCGGCCCGCAGATCGCCTGCGCCGCGTTCCACACCGAGGAGAACCGCTGCGGCGTCACCTGGAGGTGCAGCTGGAGCGAGGTCGCCGCCGCCTCCGCGACCATGGTGATCGACTCCAGCTGGAGGCGCTCGACGCCCTCGATGTCCAGCGAGATGTCCTCGCCGCGGGCGGCCAGGATCTGGTCGCTCAGCAGGCTGTACCGCTGGTTGTGGGACATCGCGTCCAGCCCGGTGTGGTCGTGCTCCAGCGTCGGCAGGATGCCCACCATGACGATCCGCGCGCCGGCCTCGGCCGCCCGCCGGTCGGCGTAGCGCAGCCCGGTGTCGATCTCCTCGCGCAGTTCCTCGAAGACGTGCCCGCCCAGCCGGTGCGGCGCGATGTTCACCTCGATGTTGAACCGGCCGAGCTCGGTCTGGAAGTCGCTGGAGCCGATCGAGCTCAGCACCTGCGCGTTGCGCATCACCGGCAGGCCCTGCTCGTCGGCCAGGTTGAGCTCGATCTCCACGCCCATCACCGCGCGCGGGCGGTCGAAGCGGTCCTCCTGCAGCATCCGCCCGAGCGCGTCGAGGCAGGCCTGGAGCTTTCGTCGGTACAGCTGCCGGTCCGCCAGATCCGCACGCGTCGCCACGACCTTCTCGCCCATGGTCCCCTCCTCCTGAGCCACCGGCCGACCGACCGTGCCAGACATCATGCCCGCCCGGAAGATCGATACCCGAAGGCGTGTACTGGCTTGCAATGCAAGGAAACTGACGACTATTCAGAGTATCTGCCGACTTGCCCGGCGCCACCGCCTGTGATAAACAGGTCACCCTGCGCACCTGTTCGATAGAATTCGCACTGCGCTCCGGCCGGTCCGCTCCCCGCCCCGAGGCCCTCGTCGAGGGCGGCGACCGCGCCGGCTCCGCGATCCTGCACAACCGGACACGGCCAGGTCCCGTCACCGTTGACACACCGCGCCACGCCGGTATGCCGCACTCGCACGCCGATCTCACACGGAGAGGCGACCTCGCCATGACACTGCAGACCCCGCAACCCCCACCGAGCGCCCTGCGCGCGGTCCTCGCCGCACTCGACTCGGAGACCGCGCTGCGCCAGCCCGCCGCCGCAGCGCTGCGTCATCCGGCCGGCCCCCTGCTGCCCGCCCACCCGCTCGCCGTCCACGTCCTGGACGGCCCGCACCCCGAGCTCACCGCCGCCCGCCGGACGGGCTGGCGCTTCCTGATCAAGGACGGCGCCGACGTGGCCGCCGCCGCCGAAGTGGTGCTGGACATCGAGGGCCACACCTTCTCCCACTTCACCGCCGGCCCCTACCTGGACTCCACGGTCCGGGCGCTGCGCCAGGCCTGGCAGCTCGCGCAGGGCTCCCGGGTACGCCACCAGCCCCGCCTGCTGACCTTCCCCGGCCAGTACGCGACGGCGCTGTGGCTGCACAGCCCCGACACCGGCCCGGCCGCCGACCTGCTGATCCCGCTCGCCCCGGCCCCGCTCGGCGTCACCGCGCACCGCGCGTACCCGGCCGCCGAGCTCCTCCCGCTGCTCGCACGCGCCCCCCTCGCCAAGCCGCTGCTCCTCGGCACCTCCTGACCCGGACACCCCTGGCGACACCCCCGACCCCAGGGCTCTCCGGACCTCTCACCCACCCGGACGGGTCACCGTCCATGGCCCTGATGGGTCACCTTGCGCCTGACCCGTCTGTGCGTATTTCGCCACCAGCCCCACCTGAACGGGTGATCTCTGCGCGGGAGTTGTGGCGCATGTCACCAAATCGCTGCGCGCACGTCCGCAGATGCCGACACTGGGAACCAGCGTGGAAGGACCACCTGTCCTACCCACTTGAGCGCCGCTCAACACCTGGTCGGCGCGCGGACAGGATCCGACTGCGCGGCGGTTCCCGACGGCTCGCCGTCGGCGGCCGCCCCACGGGGAGGATCGCAGAGCGAAGCGAGGGTACGCATGTGCCAGCACCGTCCTGAGTGCCCGTCGGCCGAGTCCGAGGACCGCGAGGCTGCCGTCCCGGTGGCCTGCCACCCGGAGCAGGGCTGGAGCCTGCTCTGCAACGGTGTCCTCATGTTCGAGGACACCGGAGAGCTGCTGCCCGACGGCCGGGTGATCGCACCGCGCCGCCCGGTCGCCCACGCGGCCTGACCCGCAGTCCGACCCGCGGCCTGACCCGCGGTCCGACCGTACGCACGCACCATCAGCGGGGGCAGTCCACGAGAACGGGGCAGGGCCCCGGCGAACGCACCGCCGGGGCCCTGCCACTCACGCCTGCCGGATCCGGCTCAGACGCCGTACTCGTCAAGCGGCGGGCACGAGCAGACCAGGTTGCGGTCGCCGTACGCGCCGTCGATCCGGCTGACCGGCGGCCAGTACTTGTCCGCCGGGTTCACGCCCGCCGGGAAGACGGCCTCCTGCCGCGAGTAGCCGTGCGCCCAGTCGCCGGCCAGGGTGGCGGCGATGTGCGGGGCGTTGCACAGCGGGTTGTCGTCGGCCGCCCACTCGCCCGAGCCGACCTTGTCGATCTCGGCGCGGATCGCGATCATCGTGTCGCAGAACCGGTCGATCTCGTGCAGGTCCTCCGACTCGGTCGGCTCGATCATCAGCGTGCCGGCCACCGGGAACGACATCGTCGGCGCGTGGAAGCCGTAGTCGATCAGGCGCTTGGCGATGTCGTCCACCGTCACGCCCGTCTCCTTGGTGAGCGGACGCAGGTCGATGATGCACTCGTGCGCGACCAGCCCGCCCGGCCCGGTGTAGAGCACCGGGAAGTGCGGGGCCAGGCGCTTGGCGATGTAGTTGGCGTTCAGCACGGCGACCTGGGTCGCGTGCTTGAGGCCCTCGCCGCCCATCAGGCGGACGTACGCCCAGGAGATCGGCAGGATCGCGGCCGAGCCCCACGGCGCCGCCGAGATCGGGCCGACACCGGTGGCCGGGCCGGCCTCCTCCTGCAGCGGGTGGTTCGGCAGGTACGGCGCCAGGTGGGCGCGCACCGCGACCGGGCCGACGCCCGGGCCGCCACCGCCGTGCGGGATGCAGAAGGTCTTGTGCAGGTTCAGGTGCGAGACGTCCGCGCCGAACTTGCCCGGCTTGGCGAGGCCGACCAGGGCGTTCAGGTTGGCGCCGTCCACGTACACCTGGCCGCCGGCCTCGTGCACCAGGGCGCAGATCTGGGTGATCTCGGTCTCGTACACGCCGTGGGTGGACGGGTAGGTGACCATCAGCACCGACAGGCTGTCGCGGTGCTTCTCGATCTTGGCCTTCAGGTCCTCGACGTCCACGTCGCCGTCGACGAGGGTCTTCACCACGACGACCCGCATGCCGGCCATCACGGCGGAGGCCGCGTTGGTGCCGTGCGCGGAGGACGGGATCAGGCAGACGTCGCGCTGGGTGTCGCCGTTGGCGTGGTGGTAGGCGCGGACGGCCAGCAGGCCGGCCAGCTCGCCCTGCGAACCGGCGTTCGGCTGGATCGAGACGGCGTCGTAGCCGGTGACCTCGACCAGCTGCTGCTCCAGCTGGCGGATCAGGGTCAGGAAGCCCTGGGCCTGGTCGATCGGCGCGAACGGGTGCAGCTGGCCGAACTCCGGCCAGGTCACCGGCTCCATCTCGGTGGTCGCGTTGAGCTTCATGGTGCAGGAGCCCAGCGGGATCATGCCGCGGTCCAGCGCGTAGTCCCGGTCCGACAGGCGGCGCAGGTAGCGCAGCATGGCGGTCTCCGAGCGGTGGCTGTGGAAGACCGGGTGGGTGAGGTACTCGTCCTCGCGCAGCAGCGCGGCGGGCAGCGCCTCGGCGGTCTCGGCGGCCTCGACGGCGGGCACGCCGAACGCGGCCCAGACGCCGGCCAGGTGCTCACGGGTGGTGGTCTCGTCGGTGGAGACCGAGATCCGGTCCTCGCCGTCCTGGTACACGTTGATGCCGTTGGCGCGGGCGGCGGCAGCGATCTCGGCGGCGCGGCCCGGGACGACGGCGGTGACGGTGTCGAAGAACTCGCCGTGCAGCAGCTCGACGCCGCCGGCCCGCAGGCCCTCGGCGAGGGCGGCGGCGTAGCGGTGGGTGCGGCGGGCGATGTCGGCCAGGCCGTCCGGGCCGTGGTAGACGGCGTACATCGAGGCCATGACGGCGAGCAGCACCTGGGCGGTGCAGATGTTGCTGGTGGCCTTCTCTCGGCGGATGTGCTGCTCGCGGGTCTGCAGCGCCAGGCGGTAGGCGCGGTTGCCGTCCGAGTCGACGGAGACGCCGACCAGGCGGCCGGGCAGCGAGCGGGCGTACTCGGCGCGCACCGACAGGTAGCCGGCGTGCGGGCCGCCGAAGCCCATCGGCACGCCGAAGCGCTGCGAGGTGCCGCAGGCGATGTCGGCGCCGAGCGCGCCGGGCGACTTGAGCAGGGTCAGCGCCAGCAGGTCGGCGGCGACCGCGACGATCGCGCCGAGGCCGTGGGCCTGCTCGATGACGGGGGCGAGGTCGCGCACGACACCGGTGGCACCCGGGTACTGGAGCAGCACGCCGAAGACGCCGCGCTCGGCGATCTCGGCCGGGATGCCCTCGGAGAGGTCGGCCACGACGACCTCGACACCGGTCGGCACGGCGCGGGTGTTGATCACCGCGACGGTCTGCGGCAGGGTCTCGGCGTCGACGAGGAACACGCCGCCCTTGACCTTGGTGACGCGGCGGGCCAGCGCCATCGCCTCGGCGGCGGCGGTGGACTCGTCGAGCAGCGAGGAGCCCGAGGTGGGCAGGCCGGTCAGGTCGGAGACCAGGGTCTGGAAGTTGAGCAGCGCCTCCAGGCGGCCCTGGGAGATCTCCGGCTGGTACGGGGTGTACGCGGTGTACCAGGCCGGGTTCTCCAGGACGTTGCGCAGGATCACCGGCGGGGTGAAGGTGCCGTAGTAGCCCAGGCCGATCATCGGCTGGAGCACCTGGTTGCGGCCGGCCAGTTCGCGCAGCTCCGCGAGGACCTGGGCCTCGCTGCGGCCGGCGGGCAGGTCCAGACCCGTGATGGAACGGATCGCCTCGGGCACGGCGGTGGCGGCGAGCTCGTCCAGCGAGCCGTAGCCGACCTGCGCCAGCATCTTCTCCTGCGCGGCGGCGTCGGGGCCGATGTGGCGGTTCTCGAAGGGGCTGGCCTGCTCGAGCTCGGTGAGGGTGACGGCGCCGCTCGGGCGTCCCGCGTTCGACTGGGCGTTCATGGTGGTCGAGGCCTCCTGGTCACGGACCGGCGGGGGTACGCACGCCGGTCGGCCTGCACCGCTGCGGACAGCGGGTGGGCCTGGTGGCGGGCGGACCCGACAGGCCTCCCCCTCTGTCATCGGGACCTGAGAGCTTCGCCCGCGCGGCGCGCTGTGGGCGCTCCGCCGGCTTGCACCGTCGGTGAGGGTGGTGGCCGTCGGCTCCCTCGCCGGCGGTCCTGCCCTGCTTTCCAGAGTGACCTATCCCACACGGTACGGATGCCTGAGAGATTCCGGGGAGGAGTTGCTCCTTCGGCGCCCCGGCCAGCGGCTTTCGCCTTCGGGGACTCTCCCGAGCGGGCTCGGCGGTCGCGGCCCAGGGTACCAGCGGGAGCCCGTTCGATCACGGGTGTATCCGGTCACCCGGGGTCTACGCGCGTCCCCCGAACGGCCCACCCCGCAGCCCGTCCGGACGCACCCCGCTCGCGGCCGTCCGGTTGATGGCTTTTGGTGTGAAGTGGCGGACGGCACGGCTGCTCCGGCCGCCGTCCTGCGGGAGTTCCGCAGGCGCAGCGCACTGGAGGAAAGAGTGCAAACCGATATCGACCCCCGCGACCTCATCGGCCACAAGGCGGTCGACCGCAACGGAGACAAGATCGGCACGGTCGACGAGGTGTACCTGGACGACGCCACCGGCCAGCCCGAGTGGGCCGCCGTCCGCACCGGCATCTTCGGCCGGGACGCCTTCGTCCCGCTCACCACGAGCGAGTTCTCCGGCGACGAGCTCCGCGTGCCGTACGACAAGTCGCTGGTCAAGGACTCGCCGGACTTCGGCGTCGGCCAGCACCTGTCGCCGGCCCAGGAGCTCCAGCTCTACCGCTACTACGGCCTCGACACCCCGGTGAACGGCCGGCCGGTGAACGGCGACGCCGGACCGCCGCAGCCCGACCTCGACTTCGGCACCACCGCGGCCGCCACCACGACGACCGTCGCCCCCATGACCACGACCACCCTCACCACCGCTCCCACCACGACCGCCACGGAGGCCCACGTGCGGACCCTCAGCACCCCCGCGCCGACAGCCGCCCCGATGGCGGCCGCGACCACGACCGCCCAACCCCCCGTCGCCCAGCCCGCCGTCCAGCCCAAGCCCCAGAACGCCCCGGCGACCGAGGCCCCGTCCGCCCCCAGCGGCCCGGTCGAGATCACCTGCCGCGAGGAGCGGCTGGACATCACCACCGAGTGGCACGTGCTGGGCACGGCGAAGCTGCGCAAGTACGTGACGAGCGAGCAGGTCGAGCGCCGGGTCCCGGTGGTCCGCGAACGCGTCCGGGTGGAGCGGATGCCGGTGGGCGACGCCGAGCGGGCGGCCCTCACCGAGAAGGAGATCGCCGAGGCGGTGGAGGAGGTCACCCTGCGCGAGGAGCGCCCGGTGGTCCGCAAGTACCTCGCCCCGATCGAGCGGGTCCGACTCGTCGTCGAGCGCTACACGGCGGAGGAGGTCATCCACGACGAACTCCGCCGCGAGAACGTCGAGGTCCACGACGACACCCCCGCCACCCCCAACGGAGCCCCCAACGGCACCCCCACCCCCAACGGCGCCTCCCTCCGCCCCCTGTCCTGAACCGCACCACCCAAAGGCTCCCGGCCCCCACCGGGAGCCTTTGCCATGCCCACCGACTCCCCCATCCCAACTCCCCACCCCCAGCCCGACCACCCCCGTCCGCCACACCGCACGACGCCCCACCCGACGACCCCCCTCCGCCAAACCACACCACTCCCCCCCCCCCCCCCCCCCCCCCC
>NZ_JBHVPD010000149.1:0-18170 GCF_042887525.1 Kitasatospora sp. NPDC057936 | reverse complement strand
GGCCCGGTTCGGTCGAACCGGGCCCTCCGCACGTCCGGGGGCGGGTCAGCCGTCGTGTCCGCCGGCGGCGGCCACGGCCTCGTCGACCGTGGCGTTGCCGGCGACGAGTTCGAGGGTCTGCCCGGCGGTGCCGGGTTCGCGCAGCAGGGCGGCGAGGACGGCGGCCACGTCGGCCCGGTCCACCGCGCCGCGCCCGGTCCCGGGGGCGAGCCGGACCAGGCCGGTGCCGGGGCCGTCGGTGAGCCGGCCGGGGCGCAGCACCGTCCAGTCGAGGGTGGTGCGGGCCCGGACGGCGTCGTCGGCGGCGCCCTTGGCGCGCAGGTAGGTCTCGAAGACCTCGTCGGCGGGGTGGTGGGCGTGGGCGTCGGCGCCCATGGAGGAGACCATGAGGTAGCGGCGGACGCCGGCGAGTTCGGCCGCGTCGGCGAGCAGCACGGCGGCGTCGCGGTCGACGGTGTTCTTGCGCTCGGCGCCGCTGCCCGGTCCGGCGCCGGCGGCGAAGACCACGGCGTCGGCGCCGTCGAGCAGGGCGGCGAGCTGCGGGGCGGTGGCGGCCTCCAGGTCGAGCAGCAGCGGCTCGGCGCCGGCGGCCACGAGGTCCTGGGCCTGTTCGGGGCGGCGGATGATCCCGGCCGGGCGGTCGCCGCGGGCGGCGAGCAGCCGTTCGAGGGCGAGCGCGATCTGTCCGTGGCCCCCGGCGATGACGGTACGCATGGCTCCGACGGTAGCCGCGGCGCGCGTCCCCGTCGTGCGGAGCGTGCTGCGGGGCGGACGCCCCGGGGCGGGCACGAGGAGGGCGCCGGGCAGGACACAATGGGCGCATGACTTCGCTCGCCCACCCGCAGCTGCGTTTCACGCCCACCGTGCAGGACCCGTCCGGCCCCCGGGAGCTGGTGATCCTCGGTTCCACCGGGTCGATCGGCACCCAGGCCATCGACGTGGTGCTCCGCAACCCGGACCGGTTCCGGGTGGCCGCCCTGTCGGCGGCCGGTGGCCGGGTGGAGCTGCTCGCCGAGCAGGCGCTGGAGCTGGGCGTGCACACCGTGGCCGTCGCCGATCCGGCGGCGGAGCCGGCGCTGCGCGAGGCGCTGGCGGCGAAGGCGGCGGGCCGTGCGCTGCCGGCCGTGCTGGTGGGGCCGGACGCGGCGACCGAGCTGGCCGCGATGGAGTGCCACTCGGTGCTGAACGGCATCACCGGGTCGATCGGGCTGCGGCCGACGCTGGCCGCCCTGAAGGCGGGCCGGGTGCTGGTGCTGGCGAACAAGGAGTCGCTGATCGTCGGCGGTCCGCTGGTGAAGGCGGTGGCGAAGCCGGGCCAGATCGTGCCGGTGGACTCCGAGCACGCGGCGCTGTTCCAGGCGCTGGCCGGCGGCACCCGGGCCGAGGTCCGCAAGCTGGTGGTGACGGCGAGCGGCGGGCCGTTCCGCACCCGGACCCGGGAGCAGCTGGCCGGGGTGACCCCGCAGGACGCGCTGGCGCACCCGACCTGGGCGATGGGCCCGGTCGTCACGATCAACTCGGCCACCCTGGTCAACAAGGGCCTGGAGGTGATCGAGGCGCACCTGTTGTACGACGTGCCGTTCGAGCGGATCGAGGTCGTGGTCCATCCGCAGTCGGTGGTGCACTCGATGGTGGAGTTCACCGACGGTTCGACGTTGGCGCAGGCCAGCCCGCCGGACATGCGGATGCCGATCGCGCTGGGCCTGGGCTGGCCGGACCGGGTGCCGGACGCCGCGCCGGGCTGCGACTGGACCAAGGCCGCGACCTGGGAGTTCTTCCCGCTGGACAACGACGCGTTCCCGGCGGTCGAGCTGGCCCGCGAGGTGGGTTCGCTGGGCGGCACGGTGCCGGCGGTGTTCAACGCGGCGAACGAGGAGTGCGTGGAGGCCTTCCTGAAGGGCCGGCTCGCCTTCACGGGAATCGTGGACACTGTTGCCAAGGTCGTGGCCGAGCACGGACAGCACGACGGCGGGTCGGCTGCGGCGGGAACTTCCCTGACCGTCGAGGACGTCCTGCACGCGGAGGACTGGGCCCGCGCCCGGGCCCGCGAGCTGGCGGCGGGCTGACCGGCCGACCGGGCCGGCCCGATCCGGCCGGCCCGGTCGGCCGCGGCGGTTGAACCGTGACTCCGGTCGCGGTAGGACGAGACGATGAGCGGAGCGGCATGACGGAGGAGTTGCGGTGGCAGCGGTTTTGACGGTGGTCGGCATCCTGGTCTTCGTGCTCGGGCTGCTGGTGTCGATCGCCTGGCACGAACTCGGCCACCTCTCCACGGCCAAGCTGTTCGGCATCCGGGTGCCGCAGTACATGGTCGGCTTCGGCCCGACCCTGTGGTCGCGCCGCAGGGGCGAGACCGAGTACGGCATCAAGGCGATCCCGTTCGGCGGGTACATCCGGATGATCGGGATGTTCCCGCCGGGCGATGACGGGCGGATCACCAAGCGCAGCAGCTCGCCCTGGCGGAGCATGATCGAGGACGCCCGGGAGGCCTCCTACGAGGAGCTCCAGGAGGGGGACGAGCACCGGCTGTTCTACACCCGCAAGCCGTGGAAGCGCGTCATCGTCATGTTCGCCGGGCCGTTCATGAACCTGATCCTGGCGTTCGGGCTCTTCCTGACGGTCATGATGGGCTTCGGCGTCTCCATGAACGTGCCGACGGTGAGCACCGTCGCCCAGTGCATCGTCAAGGCGGGCCAGCCCACCGACGCCTGCCCGGCGGGCGCCCCGCAGACCCCCGCCGCGACGGCCGGGCTGAAGGCCGGGGACCGGATCCTGTCCTTCGACGGGGACCGCATCCACACCTACGACCAGCTCCAGGCGGACATCCGCAGGTCGGCGGGGAAGACCGTGCCGGTGGTGGTCGACCGGGGCGGGCAGCAGCTGACCCTCAGCCCGACGATCGCGGTCAACGACGTCCAGAAGTACGACGCGAACGACATCCCGATCAAGGGGCAGACCGTCCAGGCCGGGTTCCTCGGATTCACCCCGGCGAGTGGCGTCGTCCAGCTGGGTTTCGGGCAGTCGCTCGGACGGATGACGGACATGGCCGAGAACGGCGTGAAGTCCCTGGTCGCCCTGCCCGGCAAGATCCCCGGGCTGTGGAACGCCGTCGTCGGTGACGCCCCCCGCGACCCGGACTCGCCGATCGGGATGGTCGGCGCGGCCCGGGTGAGCGGCGAGGTCTTCTCGCTCGACATCCCCGGCACCCAGCGGATCGCGTTCTTCGTGAACCTGCTGGCCGGCATCAACCTGTCGCTGTTCCTGTTCAACATGCTGCCGCTGCTGCCGCTCGACGGCGGCCACGTCGCGGGCGCGGTCTGGGAATCGGTCCGCCGCCGCCTCGCACAGCTGTTCAAGCGGCCGGACCCGGGCCCGTTCGACGTCGCCAAGCTGATGCCCCTGGCGTACGTGGTGGCCAGCATCTTCATCGGGTTCACCCTGCTGGTCCTGGTGGCCGACCTGGTGAACCCGGTCAAGATCAGCTAGTGCGTCCGGGTACGGCGGGTGTGCTCGGCTCCACCCCCGTGCCGTACCGTGGAGGCCGGGTGCGCGATCGTGGCGCGCCCGGCCCCGGCCGTTTCCTTCGGCCGGGCGGTCGACCACACCTCCACCCTGGGGAACCCTGCGCACATGACCGCGATCTCGCTCGGTATTCCGTCCCTGCCGCTCAAGCCGCTCGCCAAGCGCCGAGTATCCCGGCAGATCATGGTCGGCAACGTTCCGGTCGGTGGTGACGCCCCCGTCTCGGTGCAGTCGATGACCACCACCGTGACCTCGGACATCAACGCCACGCTGCAGCAGATCGCGCAGCTCACCGCGTCCGGCTGCCAGATCGTCCGGGTCGCCGTCCCGTCCCAGGACGACGCCGACGCGCTGCCGATCATCGCGAAGAAGTCGCAGATCCCGGTCATCGCCGACATCCACTTCCAGCCGAAGTACGTGTTCGCCGCGATCGACGCCGGCTGCGCCGCGGTGCGCGTCAACCCGGGCAACATCAAGGCGTTCGACGACAAGGTCGGCGAGATCGCCAAGGCGGCCAAGGACGCGGGCGTGCCGATCCGGATCGGCGTCAACGCCGGTTCGCTCGACAAGCGCCTGCTGGAGAAGTACGGCCGGGCCACCCCCGAGGCGCTGGTGGAGTCCGCGCTGTGGGAGTGCTCGCTGTTCGAGGAGCACGACTTCCGCGACATCAAGATCTCGGTCAAGCACAACGACCCGGTCGTGATGATCCAGGCCTACCGCCAGCTCGCGGCGGCCTGCGACTACCCGCTGCACCTCGGCGTCACCGAGGCCGGGCCGGCCTTCCAGGGCACCATCAAGTCCGCGGTCGCCTTCGGCGCGCTGCTCGCCGAGGGCATCGGCGACACCATCCGGGTCTCGCTGTCGGCCCCGCCGGCCGAGGAGATCAAGGTCGGCAACCAGATCCTGGAGTCGCTCGGCCTGCGCCAGCGCGGCCTGGAGATCGTGTCCTGCCCGTCCTGCGGCCGCGCCCAGGTGGACGTCTACAAGCTCGCCGAGGAGGTCACCGCCGGCCTGGAGGGCATGGAGGTGCCGCTGCGGGTCGCGGTCATGGGCTGCGTCGTGAACGGCCCGGGCGAGGCCCGCGAGGCCGACCTCGGGGTCGCCTCCGGCAACGGCAAGGGCCAGATCTTCGTCAAGGGCGAGGTCATCAAGACCGTCCCCGAGTCGAAGATCGTCGAGACCCTCATCGAGGAGGCGCTCAAGCTCGCCGAGCAGATGCAGGCCGAGGGCGTCGAGGCCGGGGCGCCGACGGTCGTCGCCGGCGAGTGACCGGGGTGTAGTTCCCCCGCGGCCCCCGCGCGGTCGTCCGCCCCGGGCCCGTGCGGAGCGCTGTTCTGTCTTTCCGGAAGCGGGGCCGTCCGTTCGCGGACGGCCCCGCGGCCGTAGCCGGGTGGGGCCACGGAGTAGGGTGCGGCCAGAGTCGTCTCAGTGAGGTGCTGTCTCGATGCTCGATCGAGGTGTGATGCTCCCCAGCTCGTTCCAGGCCGCCCGCGCCCTGGCCACCACCCGCGTGCTGGAGCCGCCCGACCTCGCCGACGCCCTGGAGATCCTCCACCGGGACCCGGTCGCCAACGCCTTCGTCGCCACCCGCGTCGAGTCGGTCGGCCTCGACCCCTGGCGGCTCGGCGGCGAGATGTGGGGCTGGTACGACGAGGACGGCGTCCTCGACGCGCTCTGCTACGCCGGGGCCAACCTGGTCCTGGTCAACGCCGGTCCGCCGGCGGTCCAGGCCTTCGCGGAGCGGGCGCGGCGCCAGGGGCGCCGGTGCTCCTCGATCGTCGGTCCGGCCGGACCGACGGCGGCCTTCTGGGCGCTCCTGGAACGGAGTTGGGGACCGGCCCGGGACGTGCGCGCCCACCAGCCGCTGATGGCCACGACGGTGTCCTCGGCGGAGATCGCCCCCGATCCACTGGTCCGGCGGGTGCGGCGGAACGAGGTCGAGGCACTGATGCCGGCCTGCGTGGCGATGTTCACCGAGGAGGTCGGGGTGTCGCCGCTGGCCGGGGACGGCGGGCTGCTGTACCAGGCCCGGGTCGCCGAACTCGTCTCCACGGGACGGTCGTTCGCGCGGTTCGGGGACGACGGCGAGGTGGTCTTCAAGGCCGAGGTCGGCGCGGTGACCGAAGGGGCGTGCCAGATCCAGGGGGTGTGGGTCGCGCCGGAGCACCGGGGGCGGGGGCTCTCGGAGACCGGGATGGCGGCGGTGCTGGACATCGCGCTGCGGGAGGTCGCCCCGGTGGTCTCGCTCTACGTCAACGACTTCAACGTGCGCGCCCGGGCCGCCTATCGACGCGTGGGCTTCCGCGAGGTCGGGGCGTTCATGAGCGTGCTCTTCTGACGGGGACGTCCGCCCGCCCGTTGTTTTCACATCGGGCTTCCTCACGTTGGGCTTCCTCAAGTGGGGCCTCCCCAGGGGGGATTCCTCCGGCGGCTCGGCCGGGTCGGCGGCGCTGATCTGCGGCTCCGCCCGCGTCGGCGCGGCGCGGGTAGTAACGTCCGGGGCATGGATCAGCTGACCGGGGTGACGATCGAGGCCATCGACCTCGCGGCCTGGGCGCCGCAGGCGCTCGACGTCCAGGCCGTGGCGTTCGGGCTGACGCCCGAGGAGGTCGCCGTCCGGCTGCACATCGTCGGCAGGCACGCCCAGCAGCCCGGGGTGATCGCCCTCGGCGCGATGAGCGGCGGGCGGCTCGTCGGCTTCGGGTACGGGATGCCCAACCGGCGCGAGCACTGGTGGAGCACCGTCATCGAGCCCTACCTGGTCTCCCGCGGGCACGGGGACTGGCTGGACGGGGTGTTCGCCATCACCGAGCTGCACGTGCTGCCCGAGTGGCAGGGCCGGGGCGTCGGTTCGCGGCTGATCCGGGGACTGTGCGAGCGCTCGGGCCTCGACCGGAGCATCCTGTCGGCGATCGACGCCGAGACGCCGGCCCGGCGGCTGTACCGCTCCCTGGGCTACCAGGACCTCGCGCGGGCGGTGCGCTTCCCGGCCACGGACCGGCTGTACGCGGTGATGGGGGCCCCGCTGCCGCTGCGGCGGCCGGGCGCGGGCGCGGTTCAGAGCGCGCCGGCGAACTCCAGGTAGAGCTCGGCGTCCTCCCGGCGCTGCACGGCGAGGGCGCGCAGGCCGAGGTCGACGGCGCGGTGGAGCGTCCAGCCGCGCAGGCGTTCCTGGTCCACCTCCAGGGCCTCGGAGAGCTGGTGGAGCCGCCTGCGGATCGCGCCGGGCGCACCGGCCGAGCCGACCACGGTGTCCGCGCGGTCCAGGACGAGGCGGGCCAGGTCGTAGGCGCGTTCCCCGGCGAGGGGGCGGGGGTCGATGGCCAGCCAGGGGGCGCGGTCGGCGGCGAGGACGTTGCCGTGGTGGAAGTCGCCGTGCAGCAGGAACGTCTCGGTGGCGGAGGCCGCGAGGGCGGTCCCGGTCTCCAGGGCCTCGGCGACGAGGGCGGCCGCCTCGGGCGGGGGCGCGACGGCGGGGGCCCCGGCGGCGACGCGGTCGGCGAGGGTGGGGTAGGCGTGCTCCTCGGGCAGCGGCACCCACAGGCGGTGGAGGAGGCTGGTCGCCTCCAGCATGGCCTTGGGCTCGGCGAGCGACCGCAGGGGGATGTCGCCGTGCAGCCGCTCCAGGAGCAGGACCCCCTCGGCGGGCACGGCGTCCAGGAGGAGGACGGCGCCGCGGCCGGCCCATGCGGTCAGCGCGGCGTGCTCGGTGGCCGTCTCGGGCGTGACCAGGCCGACCTTGAGCACGGCGGGGGAGAGGTCGTCGCGGTGGACGTAGGCGACGAGGCTCAGGCTGCCCCCCGGGTCGAGGACGCGCTCCAGGGTGAGGTCCCAGTGGTCCAGGTGGGCGGCCACCCGCTCCGGGAGGCTCGCCAGCCAGGCCCCGGCCGCGTCGCCGCCGGGGCTCGCGGCGATGCTGCGCGCCAGCCATGCCGGCACGGTGATCTGTGCTGCTGCTCCCGACATGCCGGCCTTCCGGTTGGTGTTCCCCCGTGGTGCTACCCGTCCATTGTCGGTGATCGGGGCGAAAGCGCAGGTCAGTGTCGCGCGGAGGGTGCCGGGCTCAGGAAGTCGCGGACGGGGTCGGCGACGCGGTCGGGGACGCCGTGGCCTGGTCGTCGATGCCCGGGAACGCGCGCTGGGGCGCGCCCCAGCGGCGGGCGTGGAGGGCGGCCTCGCGCAGCGCGTCGGCCGCGGCGGTGCGCTGCTGGGCGGGGACGGCGGCGACCAGGTCGGCGTAGATCACGGTGAGCCGGGTCTCGATGTGGGCGGCGAGGCGGATGGCCGCGGCCGCGTCGGTGACGGCGAACGGCAGCTGGTAGCCGGCGGCCGCCGCGCCCGGGGTCGCTCCCACGCCGGTGAGGAGGCGCTGCCACGCGTCCCGGCGGGCCTGGTGGTCGGCGTAGGCCGTCCGCGCGTCGGCGCGCTGCTGGTCGTCGGGGAGCTTCGCGCCGACGACGCCGTAGCCGTATATGGCGGCGTGTTCGGCGTTCAGGGCGCCCTGGAGCGCGGTGACGGCCTCGGGGGTGAGCGCCGCGCCCGGGGTCGCGGAGGGTGAGGAGGGCGCGGAGGGCGAGGAGTCCGGCGCGGCCGGGGGAGCGGTGTCGCCGAGCGCGGTGGCGTGCACGGCGGCCGACGCGGCGACGGAGGCCAGGAGCCGGGCGAGTTGCGGGGACGCGGCGCCCAGGTCGGCCAGGTGGGCCTGGGCGGTCCGGCGTTCGAGGGCGGCCAGCTCGGCGGTGGTGGTGACGGGGGACGTGGTGGCCGTGGGGGTCGGCGCGGTGGCGCCCGGTGTGGTGGTGGAGGGTGCGGGCGGTGTCGGAGGCGTGAGGGTTTGCGCCAGCGCCGCCCGGTGCTCCGCGACCTCGGCGCGCAGGGGCTGGAGCTGGGCCGTCGGCAGGCCGTCGTAGGCCGCGAGCAGCGCGTCGGTGGCGGTCACGGCGCGTCGGCGGAGGGGCTCGTCCGGGTCGGGCCGACGGGCGTCGGCGGGCGCCTCCCGGTCGGGGCCGGTGGTGCAGGCGGCGGCGGTCAAGAGCAGTCCGAGGGCCAGGAAGCTCCGTCGGCTGGGCGGCTGCATGCGTGTCACTCCGGGGCGTGTACGGGAGGACGGCCTCCCCGCCTGCCCTCGTAGGCGTGAATGATTACAGAATCCCCACGATTTCGGCCCGGATTCGGGGCGGGAGGAGGGCCGGGGGCGGGTGTGACCTTGCTCGCAGTGGGTGGCGGACGGCCTGGGCGGTGTGGTCCGGAATCGGTGGTTCGCGGCATCACCGGCTAGGCTTTGGGCCGAGCTGCCGCGACCCGTCGGGACGCGGAGCGACCTTCTGACAACAGCAGACGCGGCCGAGGAGTCCACCCGGATGAGCACCACCACCAACGACCGGCTGCGCGCGTTGCTGGAGCCGCTGGCCGCGCGGGCGGGCCTGGACCTGGAGGACGTCAGGGTCACTCAGGCCGGCAGCCGCCGCCAGGTGCAGATCGACGTCGACACCGACGACGGCGTGGACATGGACGCCATCGCCGACTTCAGCCGCGTGGTCGGCGAGGCCCTGGACGAGTCGGACGTGATGGGCGACGGCGCGTACCTGCTGGAGGTCGGATCCCCCGGTGCCGAGCGTCCGCTGGCGCTGCCCCGGCACTGGCAGCGCGCCGAGGGCCGGCTGGCCAAGATCCACCTGGCCGACGGCGGGGAGGTCGTCGCGCGGGTGCTGGCGGCGGACGAGGACGGCGCACTGGTCGAGGTGCAGCCGGTGAAGGGCCGCGGCCGTCCGAAGGAGCGCCGCCTGGAGTACTCCGAGGTGGCCCGGGCGCGCGTCCAGGTCGAGTTCAACCGCAAGGACGACGAGCTCCTCGACGAGGGGGACGACGGTGCGGAGTGACGGCCGCACGCACTGGACCATGATGAACGTGACGAAAGACGAGGAGGCGTAGCCGTGGACATCGACATGAGTGCCCTGCGCACGCTGGTCAACGAGAAGAACATCCCCTTCGACCTGCTGGTCGAGTCGATCGAGTCGGCCCTCCTCACCGCGTACCACCGCACCGAGGGCTCGCGCCGCCGGGCCCGGGTGCACCTGGACCGCAAGTCCGGGCACGTCACCGTGTGGGCGATGGAGGACCCGGCGGAGCTGGACGAGGGCGTCGAGCCCAAGGAGTTCGACGACACCCCGAACGGTTTCGGCCGGATCGCGTCCAGCATCGGCATCCAGGTGATGATGCAGCGCCTGCGCGACGCCGCCGACGACCAGACCTTCGGCGAGTACGCGGGCAAGGAGGGCGACATCGTCACCGGTGTCGTCCAGCAGGGCAACGACCCGAAGAACGTGCTGGTCGACATCGGCAAGCTGGAGGCCATCCTGCCGCCGCAGGAGCAGGTCCCGGGCGAGGACTACCGGCACGGCACCCGGCTGAAGTGCTACGTCGTGGCCGTGCGCCGCGGTGTCCGCGGGGCGTCGGTGACGCTGTCGCGCACGCACCCGAGCCTGGTGAAGAAGCTGTTCGCGCTGGAGGTCCCGGAGATCGCGGACGGCAGCGTGGAGATCGCGGCGATCGCCCGCGAGGCCGGCCACCGCACCAAGATCGCGGTCTGGTCGCGCCGCGCCGGGCTGAACGCCAAGGGCGCCTGCATCGGCCCGATGGGCGCCCGCGTGCGCGCCGTGATGGGCGAGCTGCACGGCGAGAAGATCGACATCGTGGACTGGTCGGAGGACCCCCGCGAGATGGTCGCTGCCGCGCTGTCCCCCGCGCGGGTGACCAGCGTGGAGATCGTCGACGCGGCCCAGCGCTCCGCCCGGGTGATCGTGCCGGACTACCAGCTGTCGCTGGCGATCGGCAAGGAGGGCCAGAACGCCCGCCTCGCGGCCCGTCTGACCGGGTGGCGGATCGACATCCGGCCGGACACCGAGGACGCCGGCCAGGAATCCGCGGAGCGGTAGTCAATGTTGTAGCGGACGTCCCCGCCGGTCCTCCGGGACTGGCGGGGCGGCGCCATGTCCCTTCGGAGGGGTAGACTTGCCTTCGTCTGGCCGGACGCATGTCCGAGCACGCCCGGAACGCACCTGCGTGGGCTGCCGCAAGCGCGCGGCCAAGCACCAGCTGTTGCGTGTCACGGCGGTCGAGGGCGTCTGCGTCCCCGATCCCCGTGGCGCACTGCCGGGCCGGGGCGCACACCTGCACCCCGATCCGGCCTGCCTCGACCTCGCGGTCCGCCGTCGGGCGTTCCCCCGGGCCTTCCGGCTCCAGGGCGCGCTCGACACGGAGCGGCTCCGCGGGTTCATCGAGGGGCGGGCGGGCGGCAACCCGGAGTCCTGATTTCTCCCGGGCCCCCCGCTACGGAGAACCACCGCAACAAGTACGGCGGGCGGGCAGCCGCGCGCCGTGCCACCAGTCAGGTACCTCGCGATGTGGAAGTAGGTCGAGATTGCGATGAGCACTCGATGAGTACGCGATGAGTACGCGATGGGTACGCCCATGAAGTAGCGACGGTCCGGCGGACGAGACACCCCGGACTCATAGACAGGAGTGAAGTGGCTAAGGTCCGGGTTTACGAACTCGCCAAGGAGCTTGGCTTGGAGAGCAAGGCCGTCATGGCCAAGCTCACCGAGCTCGGCGAGTTTGTCCGTTCGGCGTCCTCGACGATCGAGGCGCCGGTCGTGCGCAAGCTGACTGACGCGCTTGGTGTGGCCCCCACCGGTGGTGGCGCTGCCAAGCCGGGCCCGCGGAAGTCCGCGGCGCCCTCTCCCTCCGGGGCCCCCAAGCCGGGTGCCCCGACCCCGGGGCCGCGCCCGAGCGCGACCCCTGGTCCCCGTCCCACCCCGGCCGCCGCGGCTCCCGCCGCCCCGGCCGCCCCCGCTGCCCCCGCAGCCCCGAAGCCGGCCGGCGCGCCGACTCCGGGTCCGCGCCCGGCCGCACGTCCCGCCGCTCCGGCGGCCCCGGCCGCGCCCGCGGCCGAGTTCTCCTCGCCGGCTCCGGCCGGTGACGCCCCGCGTCCGGCCGCCCAGGCCCCGCGTCCGGCGGCGCAGGCCTCCGGCGGCGCCCGTCCGGGCCCGCGTCCGGCCGGCCCGCGTCCGGGCAACAACCCGTTCACCTCGGGCAGCGCCACCGGCATGGCCCGCCCCGGCGACCGCCGTCCCGGCGCGCCGGGTGGCCGTCCGGGTGCTCCGGGTGCGCAGGGCGGCGACCGCCCGCGTCCCGGTGGCGACCGTCCGCGTCCGGCCGGTGCTCCCGGTGCCGACCGTGGCGCCCCGCGTCCCGGTGGCGACCGTCCGCGTCCGGCCGGTGCCCCCGGTGCCGACCGTGGCGCCCCGCGTCCCGGTGGCGACCGTCCGCGTCCGGCCGGTGCCCCCGGTGCCGACCGTGGCGCCCCGCGTCCCGGTGGCGACCGTCCGCGTCCCGACGGCATGCCCCGTCCGGCCGGTCCGCGCCCCGGCGCGCCGAGCCCGTCCGGCATGCCGCGCCCGAACCCGGGCATGATGCCGCAGCGTCCGGCTCCGGGCCCGCGTCCGGGTCCCGGCGGCCGTGGCCCCGGTGGCCCCGGCGGCCGTCCGGGTGGTCCGGGTGCCGGCGGCGCCCGTCCCGGCTTCCAGGGCCGTCCGGCCGGTCCGGGCTCGCGTCCGGCCGGTGGTGGCGGCTTCGGCGGCCCGCGTCCGGGTGGCGGTGCCCCCGGTGGTGGCGGTGGCGGCTTCGGTGGCGCCCGTCCGGGTGGCTTCGGCGGTCGTCCCGGTGGCCCGGGTGCCCGTGGTGGCACGCAGGGTGCCTTCGGCCGTGGCCCCGGTGGCCGTCCGGCCCGTGGCCGCAAGTCGAAGCGGGCGAAGCGCCAGGAGTACGAGGCCATGCAGGCCCCGTCCGTCGGCGGTGTGATGCTGCCCCGCGGCAACGGCCAGACCGTTCGCCTGTCCAGCGGCGCCTCGCTGATGGACTTCGCGGAGAAGATCAACGCCAACCCGGCCGCGCTCGTCTCCGTCATGTTCAACCTCGGTGAGATGGTCACCGCGACCCAGTCGGTCTCCGACGCGACCCTCGAGCTGCTGGCCGGCGAGATGGGCTTCCAGCTGGAGATCGTCAGCCGGGACGACGAGGACCGCGAGCTGCTGGAGTCGTTCGACATCGACTTCGGCGCCGACGAGGGCGATGAGGACCAGCTGGCCCCGCGCCCGCCGGTCGTCACCGTCATGGGTCACGTCGACCACGGTAAGACCCGCCTGCTGGACGCGATCCGCAAGTCCAACGTGGTGGCCGGCGAGGCCGGTGGCATCACCCAGCACATCGGTGCCTACCAGGTCGTCACCGAGGTGAACGGCGAGCAGCGTCCGATCACCTTCCTCGACACCCCGGGTCACGAGGCGTTCTCCGCCATGCGTGCCCGTGGTGCCAAGTCCACCGACATCGCGATCCTGGTGGTCGCGGCCAACGACGGTGTCATGCCGCAGACGGTCGAGGCGCTCAACCACGCCAAGGCCGCGGGCGTGCCGATCGTGGTCGCCGTCAACAAGATCGACGTCGAGGGCGCCGACCCGACCAAGGTGCGCGGTCAGCTGACCGAGTTCGGTCTGGTGGCCGAGGAGTACGGCGGCGACACCATGTTCGTCGACATCTCCGCGCGCCAGGGCCTGAACATCGAGCAGCTGCTCGAGGCCGTGGTCCTGACCGCCGACGCCTCGCTCGACCTGCGGGCCAACCCGGAGCAGGACGCGCAGGGTATTGCGATCGAGGCCCACCTCGACAAGGGCCGCGGCGCCATGGCGACCGTGCTCGTCCAGCGCGGTACGCTCCGCGTCGGCGACTCGATCGTCGTGGGCGACGCCTACGGCCGCGTCCGCGCGATGCTGGACGAGAACGGCAACAGCCTCACCGAGGCCGGCCCGTCCCGTCCGGTGCTGCTGCTCGGTCTGACCTCGGTGCCCCGCGCCGGCGACAGCTTCATCGTCGTCGACGAGGACCGCACCGCCCGTCAGATCGCCGAGAAGCGCTCGGCCCGCGACCGCAACGCCGCCTTCGCGCAGCGTCGGGTCCGGGTGTCCCTGGAGGACCTGGACAAGGCCATCGCCGCCGGCGAGATCGAGCAGCTCAACCTCATCATCAAGGGTGACGTCTCCGGTTCGGTCGAGGCCCTCGAGGACGCCCTCGTCAAGCTCGACGTGGGCGAGGAGGTCGAGCTCCGCATCCTGCACCGCGGTGTGGGTGCGATCACCGAGTCCGACGTCAACCTGGCGATGGGTTCGGATGCCATCATCATCGGCTTCAACGTGCGCGCCGAAGGCCGTGCGCGTACCGCGGCCGACAAGGAAGGCGTGGACGTCCGGTACTACTCGGTCATCTACCAGGCGATCGAGGAGATCGAGAACGCCCTCAAGGGCATGCTCAAGCCGGAGTACGAGGAGGTGCGCCTCGGCGCCGCGGAGATCCGCGAGGTCTTCCGCTCCTCCAAGTTCGGCAACATCGCCGGTGTCCTGGTCCGCGACGGCATCATCCGCCGCAACGCCAAGGCCCGCCTGCTGCGCGACGGCAAGGTCGTGGCGGAGAACCTCTCGATCGAGGGCCTGCGCCGCTTCAAGGACGACGCGACCGAGGTCCGCGAGGGCTTCGAGGCCGGTGTGACCCTGGGGTCGTTCAACGACATCAAGGTCGAGGACATCATCGAGACCTACGAGATGCGCGAGAAGCCGCGCGCGTAGTCGCTGGTCACCGGGGCCGGTCGACGGGTGGTATTTCCGTCGACCGGCCCCGGTCTCGCTGTGTAGGGTCCGGGGTAGTCAACAGACGCGGTGTCGGCCCGAGTCCGGGCCGTCCCCCCGAGGCCTTCCAGGTCGGCGAGACCTGTCACACATGTTCGTGGGAACACTCACCTTCGACCTGCTGCTGGGCGACGTCCACTCGCTCAAGGAGAAGCGTTCGATCGTGCGGCCCATCGTGGCCGAACTGCAGCGCAAGTACAGCGTGTGCGCTGCCGAGACCGGGAACCAGGATCTGCACCGCCGGGCCGAGATCGGTCTGGCGGTGGTGTCCGGCGAAGCCGGGTACGTCACCGAGATCCTGGACAGCTGTGAGCGGTTGGTCGCCGGCCGCCCCGAGGTGCAGCTCCTCGCCGCGAGGAGGCGCTACCACAACGACGACGACGAATGACCCCTGTGGAGCGCGCCGGCGGAAGTCGCCGTTCTCACACAGATCAGGACCCAGAGCGCCCGCAAGGCCGGGCGCGGGCCGGTACTTTGGGGCGTGGGCCCCGACGGGCAGGCAGCTCGCCCGGGTACCGGGCCCATTGCACGAGGAGGCAACGTGACCGACACCGCAAGGGCGCGCAAGCTCGCCGACCGCATCCAGGTGGTCGTCGCCCAGACCCTGGAGCGGCGGATCAAGGACCCGAGGCTCGGGTTCGTGACCATCACCGACACCCGGGTGACCGGGGACCTGCGCGAGGCCACCGTCTTCTACACCGTCTTCGGTGACGACACCGAGCGCGAGGCCACCGCGGCCGCGCTGGAGAGCGCCAAGGGCGTGCTCCGCTCGGAGGTCGGCAAGCAGACCGGGGTGCGGTTCACCCCGTCGCTGACCTTCGTCGCGGACGCCCTGCCGGAGAACGCCCGGAACATCGACGACCTGCTCGACCGGGCCCGCAGCTCCGACGCGGCCGTGCGCACGCAGGCCGCGGGCGCGACCTACGCCGGCGACGCGGACCCGTACAAGGTCCCGGCGTCCGAGCGTGACGACGAGGACGAGTAGTCATGACGGGTGAGCCGGCGCAGGCCGGTTCGGCGGCCGGTTCGACCACGGGGGCGTCCTCCACCAGCGCGGTGGAGGGTGCCCTCGCGGTGCTTCCGGGGTCGGCGCTCGCGGGCTCCGCGCTCCAGGGGCCGGTGCTCCCCGGGCCGCGGGCCGAGGAGAGCGGCTTCGAGCTGGTCTGGCAGGCCGTGGTGGCCGAGATCGGGCGGGCCGGCACGATCGACCTGATCTGCCACATCTGCCCGGACGGCGACGCCCTGGGCTCCGCCCTGGCGGCGGGGCTGGCACTGCGCGGGCTCGGTCACGACGTGCGGGTCTCCTTCGGCGACGATCCGCAGGTGGTGCCCGAGTCGCTCGCGTTCCTGCCCGGCCAGGAGCTGATCGTGCCGGCCGCCGAGGTGCCGGACACCCCCGAGCTGGTGCTCTGCTTCGACGTGGCCGCCGAGAGCCGGCTCGGCCTGCTGCACGCCAAGGCCTTCGCCGCGCCCGTGCTGGTGGTCCTCGACCACCACGCCTCCAACCCGGGCTTCGGCACCCACCAGCTGATCGACCCGACCGCGCCGGCCACCGCCGTGCTGGTCGACGAGCTGTTGCGGCGGCTCGGCGTCGAGCTCGACCAGGACCTGGCCGCCTGCCTCTACACCGGCGTCGCCACCGACACCGGCTCGTTCAAGTACCGGGCCACCACGCCCGCCACCCACGAACTCGCCGGGCGGCTGCTGGCCACCGGCATCCGGCACGACCTGATCTCCCGGCAGCTGTGGGACACCTCCTCCTTCGGCTACCTCAAGGTGCTCGCGGGCGCCCTCGACCGGGCGGTCTACGAGCCGGACGCCGCGGGCGGACTGGGACTCGTGTGGACCTGGGTGCCCTACCAGGACCTCGTGCTGTTCAGCGTCACGATCGAGGAGATCGAGGGGCTCATCGACATCCTGCGCCGCCCCGCCGAGGCCGAGGTGGCGCTGGTGCTCAAGCAGGACCCGGACGGGACGCTGCGCGGCTCCTCGCGCTCCAAGGGCGCCGTGGACGTCGCCGCGGCCTGCGCCGAACTCGGTGGCGGGGGGCACGTCTACGCGGCCGGGTTCAGCGCCCGGGCGGACGTGGCCGCCGTGGTCGGGCGGTTCCGGGACGCCCTGCGGCCGATGCGCTGAACGTCCCGCGTGTGATCATGCTGTGACCGTTGTTTGAGAGAAAGAACCCGATGAAGCGCAAAGGCACCGGCCCCGACGGCCTGGTGATCGTCGACAAGCCGGAGGGCATCACCTCGCACGGGGTGGTCGCCAAGCTGCGGTGGCTGGCCGGGACGCGGAAGGTCGGCCACGCCGGCACGCTCGACCCGATGGCCACCGGCGTGCTGGTGATCGGGGTCGAGCGGGCCACCCGGCTGCTCGGCCACCTGATGCTCACCGCCAAGACGTACGAGGCGACGATCCGCCTCGGCCAGACCACGATCACCGACGACCGGGAGGGCGAGGTCACCTCCTCCACCCCGGCGGACGGGGTGGAGCGGGCGGCGATCGACACCGGGATCGCGGCGCTGACCGGCGAGATCATGCAGGTGCCGTCCAAGGTCAGCGCGATCAAGATCGACGGCAAGCGGTCGTACGCGCGCGTGCGCGAGGGCGAGGAGTTCGAGCTCGCGGCCCGGCCGACGACGATCCACTCCTTCACCGTGCACGACCAGCGCGCCGCGGTCGCAGAGGACGGCACGCCGGTGATCGACCTGGACGTGACCGTCGAGTGCTCCTCCGGCACCTACATCCGGGCGCTG
The DNA here is from genome assembly GCF_042887525.1 of Kitasatospora sp. NPDC057936. Taxonomy (NCBI): domain Bacteria; kingdom Bacillati; phylum Actinomycetota; class Actinomycetes; order Kitasatosporales; family Streptomycetaceae; genus Kitasatospora; species Kitasatospora sp. NPDC057936. The sequence continues at coordinate 1,159 of NZ_JBHVPD010000149.1, read as the reverse complement.
GCCCGGGACCTCGGCGCCGGGCTCGGCGTCGGCGGGCACCTGACGGCGCTGCGGCGCACCAAGGTGGGGCCGTACTCGGTGGAGTCGGCATGGACCCTGGAGCAGTTGGAGGCCGCGGTCACCGGCGAGGCCGCCGCGGGGCTGGAGGTCATGCCGATCGCGGACGCGGCGGCGGCCGCCTTCCCGCGCTGGGACCTCGACGCCCCGCAGGCCGAGAAGCTGTCGCACGGCGCCCGGCTCAAGGCGCCCGGCATGGGCGTGGACGGGCCGATCGCCGTGTTCGGGCCGGACGGGCGCTTCCTCGCGCTGGTCGAGGAGCAGGGCGGGCAGGCGAAGCCCGTGGCGGTGTTCGTCGGCTGACGCCCCCCTTCTCGAACCGAAACCCCCGTCGGAGCCTTCCGGCGGGGGTTCATTCGTCCGTGGGAGCGCGCGAGGTGAAAGCCGGTGGTGAGCGGCGCGTGGGCGGTCGGGCCGTCCCCGGGACGGGCAGGTCTCCGGGCGTCGGACGAGGGACGCTTTCACGGGGGAGGACAGGCGCATGCCGGGATTCCTGGACGGCGACACGGCGGGCGATCCGGGGCGGTACCTGCTGCGGATCCGCGACCTCAACGGGCGGCTGCACGGCTTAGGGTTCGTCGCCGACCCGCAGGGCACCGTGCTGACCTCCCACGAGTGCGTCGCGGGCCTGGACCGGGTGGTGCTGCACACCCCCGGCGGGCAGACACGGGTGCTCGGCCCGGACAGCGTGCTGCCGCTGCCGGGGCACGGGCTGGCGCTGCTGCGCACCGACGCGGTCGGCGGCCTGCCGGTGCCGCCGCTGCCGGTCGCCGCCGCGGGGGCCGGGTGCCAGGTGCTGCTGCCCGCGCTCGCCGGCGAGGACGGACGGGTGGTGGGGCTGCGCTGCGGCGTGCTCGGGGTGACGGGCGCGGGGTACGCGGCGCCGGACCGCGTCCACCTGCTGCGCGGGGTGCTGCTGCTCGACGTCCCCGTGGTCGCGGGCGTCGCCGTGCCGGCCGGGTCGCCGGTGCTGGACGCCCGCAGCGGCGCGGTGGTCGGGCTCGCCGCGCCCGCGCTGGGCGGTCCGTGGCACGGCGGCGCGCTGCCGGCGGTGCCGGCCGCCGGCGGGGTGGCGCCCGCGCCGGAGCTGGCCGGGCTGACG
>NZ_JBHVPD010000148.1:11294-18460 GCF_042887525.1 Kitasatospora sp. NPDC057936 | reverse complement strand
TTTGATTACATACTGCACCCCCACCCCGTCGTGTTCACCCCCGCAGCCACCCCCGGCACCCCCCACCCACCCGAAAGCCCACCCCGCACCCCAAGCCCCGCGCAGCGGCCCCCACTACGCTAACCACAACCCCACCACCCACCCCCCAACAGGAGCCGTCCCCGATGCCCGCCGCCCCCGCCAACACCCCCGCCCCCCTGTTCGCCGCCATCGACATCGGCGGCACGAAGATCGCCGGGGCGCTGGTCGACGACCTCGGGCGGCTCCACCATCGGGTCCAGCTGCCGACCCCCGCCCAGGAGCCGGCCGGGGCGGTGTTCGCCGTCGTGCACAAGGTGCTGGACCAGCTGGCCGGATCACCGGGCTGGGCCGCAGTGACCGCCCTCGGCATCGGCAGCGCCGGCCCGGTGGATCTCGTCCAGGGCACGGTGAGCCCGGTCAACATCCCCGGCTGGCGCGGCTTCCCGCTCGTCGCCGAATCAGCCGCACACCCGGCCGTGGCCGCCCGCCACCTGCCCGTACACCTGGCCGGGGACGGCGTCGCGATGGCCGCCGCCGAGCACTGGCGGGGTGCCGCGCGGGGCGCCGCGAACGCGTTGTGCCTGGTGGTGTCGACGGGCGTCGGCGCGGGCCTGGTCCTGGACGGCTCCGTCCGGCCCGGCCCGAGCGGGAACGCGGGCCACCTCGGCCACATCACGGTCGACCTGGACGGCGAGCCCTGCCCGTGCGGTTCGCGGGGCTGTCTGGAGGGCATCGCCAGCGGCACGGCGATCGCCCGCCGGGCACTCGCCGAGGGCTGGCAGCCGACCGGGGAGGACCGTTCGGCCCGCGCCGTCGCCGAAGCCGCCACCGCCGGCGATCGGATCGCGCTGGCCTCCTTCGACCGTGCCGCCAAGGCCCTGGCGGCCGGGATCGCCGCCACCGCCACGCTCGTGGACCTCGACCGGGTGGTGATCGGCGGAGGAGTCGCCACCGCCGGGGAGCTGCTGTTCACCCCGCTCGCCCGGCACCTCGACGAGTACGCCGCCCTGCCGTACGTCCGGGGTCTCGACGTCCGCCACGCCGAACTCGGCACCGATGCGGGCCTGATCGGCGCCGCCGCCCTCTGCCGCTGACCCGCACGCCACGCGCCACGCGCCACGCACCGCGCACCACGCACCACCCCCGACCCCCGGGAGACCCGCCATGCACCTTCTCCCTCCCTTCGCCCTGCTCCACAACCCGGTCCGCACCTACGCCTGGGGCTCCCTCACCGCCATCCCCGAGCTGACCGGCACAGCACCGACCGGCGCGCCACAGGCCGAGCTGTGGATGGGCGCGCACCCGTCCGCCCCGTCCCTCCTCCTCGACCCCGACGGCCCCACCACTCCGCGCCCACTCGACGAACTGATCGCCGCCGCCCCCGACACCCTGCTCGGCCCCGACACCGTCCACCGCTTCGGCCCGGTACTCCCGTTCCTCCTCAAGGTGCTCGCCGCCGACCGGCCGCTGTCCATCCAGGTGCACCCCACCCGGGCGCAGGCGGCCGCAGGGTACGACGACGAGGAGGCGCGCGGCATCCCGCTCGACGCGCCCGAGCGGATGTACAAGGACCGTGAGCACAAGCCCGAACTGCTCTGCGCCCTCACCGACTTCGAGGCCCTGTGCGGCTTCAGGCCGACCGCCGCCACCGCCGACCTCCTCGACACCCTCAACACCGTCAACACCCGCGACACCCCCAACACCCTCAACACCGTCAACACCCGCGACACCCCCAACACCCGCGACACCCGCGACGTCCCGATGCTCGCGCCCTGGGCCGACGCCCTCCGCAGCCGCCGCCCCGCCACCGAGGTCCTCCCCGACCTGCTACGCGAAGCCTTCACCAAGACCCGCCCCACCCACTCCGAACTCGCCACCCTCGCAGCACATTTACACCGCATCGCCGCCACCGACAGCCCGTACGCCGAGGCCTGCGCCGCCTACGCCCGCGCCGCCGACGAGCACCCCGGCGACCCCGGCCTCATCGCCGCCCTGCTCCTCAACCACGTCCGGCTGGCCCCCGGCCAGGCGCTCTACCTCGGAGCCGGAGTCCCCCACGCGTATCTGCGAGGCACGGGCGTGGAGTTGATGGCGAACTCCGACAACGTGCTGCGCTGCGGCCTCACACCGAAGCACGTCGACGTGGACGGCGTCCTCGCCGTGACATGCTTCGACCCGTCCGAAGCAGACGTCCTCGACCCCACCGACGAGGGACAATTCCCAACCCCCACCCCCGAATTCAGCCTCTCCAGGCTCCACCCCACCGAGTGCCCCACCCGCGCCGACCTCCCCACCCCCCAGATCCTCCTCTGCACGAAGGCCGAAGCCCGCCTCCGGTCCCCCGACGGAGCCGTCCTCGACCTCCCCCGCGGAGCCGCCGCCTACCTGCGCCCGGGCGCCGGGCCGGTGTGGCTGACCGGCCCGGGCGCCGAGGTGTTCCGCGCCACCACCGGCGCGCCGGCTCAGGCGGGCAGCGGGTGGCCGAAGAGCAGGTCGTAGCCGTCGGGGAGCTGGTCGAGCACGCGGTCGACGAGGTCCCCGGGCGCGAGGTCGACGGTGGTGCTGAGGACGGCCCCGATGTCCCACTGCGCGGTCGCCGGGGTGGCCCCGTCGATCCAGCCGACGACGGCCTCGACGAAGCGCTCGGCGGTCAGCGGTGCGCAGGTCGGTGCGGCGTCGCGCAGGAGGGTGGCATAGGCGCCGGGCAGGGCCTCGGCGAGCTCGCCCCGCTCGCCGCCGACCAGGTGCTCGCCGAGCAGGGCGAGCACGACGCGGGTGGCGTGGTCGGCCTCCGCGCGGCCCCCGTACTCCCCGCGTTCGACGACGCGGTCGAGGAAGTCCTCCGAGGAAATGGTCATCGCGTCCTCCTTCCGCCCGGTGGGTACCGGCGGGAAAACGGCGGCGACGACTGCCGCGGCGGCCGGGAGCGGAATGCGACCAGCGTGCGCGGGGGGACCGACGCAGCACGTCACCGACGCCGAACGTACCGGTGCCCGTGCTGCTCAGCGTACTGCGGAAGGGCGGGCGGGCGGACCGACGCCATTGTCGATCACACCCGAATTCGACCCGGTCCGTCAGGCCGCGGAGGCCCGGCACCGCCGGCGCGTGCGGCGCGCCGAGGTGGCCCCGCCGGCCCTGACCGGGACCCACTGCGGCGGCCCGGACGGCGGCGCCGTCGGCGCGACCTCGGCGGCCCGAAGGCACTCCGGCATAAACCCGGAGAGAAAACGCCGTTCGCTCTGGCTGAGTTTCCGCGAGCGCCCGGATTCACGGTCCCTGGCGACCACCACGGTACGGGCTCGCATAAAGACGAGTGGTTCCCGGCAGACATTCACCTCGACGTGTGCGGAACTACGCCCGAGCCGTTCGACGGAGATCCGGACGGACAATGGCTCGGGCCGGTGGTGCAACTGTTCCAGGTAATCGATCTCGTGCCGCGCGATGATGAATCCGGACGGGAAGAGCGATTCCCGCACGGCGGTCGCGTGGTGGCGGAACAGGTCGTAAATCCCCTCCTGGACGTAGCCGACCAGCCGGGCGTTGTTGATGTGCCCGTTCTCGTCGACGTCGCTCCACCGGGTGGGGCAGGCCAGCACGTGCGCGCCCGGGTGCAGGGCGCTCACTGCCGCGTCAGCCCGGCGCCGGTCTCGGCGGGGAGCAGCGCCCGCTGCAACCTGGCGTAGTAGGCGGACTGTTCGCTCGCCATGCGGGCCGCGGTCCAGCCCTCCTCGGCGGCCTCGGCGGCGGTCTGCACGACCAGGCTGTCGAGCACCGCGTCGACCGAGCGGCAGAGTTCGGCGACGGCGGCCAGGCGCTCGGTGACGTCGGAGCCGCCGGCCGCGCTGCGGGCCGGGAAGGCGGCCAGCGAGTCGACCGCGAGGCGCAGATCGTCGACCGCGGCGGGCTGCTGCTCGGAAACGCAATTGCGCATGTTTTCTCCCGGAAAAGTCGCGGCAGGGCAGGGCCCGGCCCTGGTCGAATGCGTCGGATTACGCCGGGGGGAACGGTCGGACCACCCCCGGGCGGAACGGACGCTATCCCAGCCCGCACGGCCCGCGACAGGTTTGCGGACGATCAAGGGAAACTCACTTCCATTGGAGTAGTTTGGCGGGGCACAAAATATGCCGCATCAGCCGAATGCTCCGGCGCGGGGCGTGTATTCGCCACCCTCCGCCACCCCTGGTGCCGCGGCCGCCGTCACCAACCCCCGCCCCACCAGCGCGCCTTGTAGAGGTGGGTGCCGCGCAGGACCCGGGTGCCGCCGGGCCGGTGGAAGGTCAGGACGGAGGTGCACCAGTCGCACGGCGCGGTGTGCTCGGGGGCGACGGTGAGGAGGCGCCCGGTGCCGGGTTCGTCGCCGACGCTCTTGAGGTCGCGCTCGGCGGCGCGGTCGGCGAGCCGGACGGGGGTGAAGCGGCCGCCGGCGGTGTCGTACTGCCAGAGCGCGGTCAGGGTGCTCACCCAGAACCGTCCCGGCGCGGCAAGGACGGGCGCGAGGTCGTGCCCGCCGCGGCCGGGCAGCGGGACGGCGCGGACGGCGGTCAGCGCGGGCGCGGCCGGGGTTCCGCCGACGCGGAGGGCGGTCAATTCGTCGTCGCCGAGCGCCCAGAGCAGGCCGGTGCGCCGGTCCCACTGGACGCCGTGCGCACCGGGGAGCGGGTACTCGGCGTGCGCGGTGGCCCGCGGCCCCTGCGAGGCGGCGTAGACGCGCACCCAGCCGCCCTCGCTCGCGGCGACGGCGACGTTGCCGTCGGGGAGCAGCTCGATGCTGTGCGGGTTGGCCGCCGCCCCGGCGTCGGTCGCCCAGCGGGTCGCGCCGGTGGTGGTGTCCACGACGGCGGCGAGGCCGCCGGAGGCGGTGACGAGCAGGAAGCGCCGGCCGCCGCGTATTCGGCTCTTGGCCTCGTCCGGAGCGGTCCACGTGGTGGCGGGCCCGAGGTCGGCGAGGTCGGGCGCCAGATCGGCGCTCCAGCTCCAGACGACGGGCAGCCGGTCGGGGCCCCGGTAGGCCATCAGCTCCTCGGCGCTCTGCAGGACGAGCACGCGCCGCGACCCCTGGTCGACGACGGCCACCGCCCAGCCGGGCTCGACCGCGTACGCCCCGGCGGCGGGCGCGCAGAGCAGCAGGGCGCACAGGCCCACGAGCGTCCTCCTCGGCACGCCACCACCGTGCCGGGCCCGCGCGCCCGCCGCACAGCACACGCAGCCGAACGGGCGTGCGAACCGTCGCCCGACCCCCCTTGCACCCTCGCCGCCCCACCCCGCAGGCCCGCCGCCCAGATCCGACCCGACTCCACACCGACTCCGACCCGACTCCACACCGACTCCGACCCGACTCCACGCCGGTCAAGCCTTGGTAAAGTCCGGTCGGGCCCCTGGCAGTACCATTTCACGTATCACATCATGCTCCCCATGAGAAAAGTCATCGCCCTCCTCTCGGCCGCCGCGGCCGTCGCCGCCCTGGGCGGAGCCGCCTCCGCCGCCGAGCCCGACACCGCCGCCCTGGAGGACACCGGCCAGGGCAGCCTCGTCTGGAGCTCCTGCAACGACGCCACCACGCCGGCGCTCCAGTGCGCGATGCTCGACGTCCCCGTGAACTACGCCGACCCGCACGGCCGGAAGATCAAGATCAAGCTGAACCGGCTGCCCGCCACCGCCCCCAAGGACAAGCGGCAGGGCCCGATCCTGCTCAACCCGGGCGGCCCCGGCGACTCCGGCCTCTGGATGCCCGCCTACATCTCCGGGCAGATCCCGAAGGACGTCGCCTCCACCTACGACTGGATCGGCTTCGACCCGCGCGGCACCAACGCCAGCGACCCCCATGTCGTCTGCGACGCCCACTACTTCGACGCCGAGCGCCCCGACTACCAGGTGAGCCAGGGCACGTCGAAGGCATGGCTGAAGAAGGCCGCCGGGTACGCCGCCGACTGCGCGGCCGACTGGTCCTGGCTGCTGCCGCACATGACGACGGTCGACAACGCGCGCGACATGGACAGCATCCGCCGCGCCCTGGGCGTCCAGAAGATCAACTTCTACGGCGGCTCGTGGGGCACCTCACTGGGCTCGACGTACGGCCAGCTCTTCCCGAAGCACGTCCGCCGGATGGTGCTCGACAGCATCGTCGGACCGACCATCAGCTGGTACGACCACAACATCCTGCAGGACAAGGAGCACCAGCGGCGTTTCGACGCCTTCGCCGACTGGGCCGCCAAGGCCGACTCCGTCTACCACCTCGGCACCGACCGGGCCGCCGTCGAGAAGGCGTACGCCCAGGTCGAGGACGCCCTGCGGAAGGACCCGGTCGACGCCGCGCCCGCACCCGGCAAGATCGGCCCGGCCGAGTTCGAGGACACCTTCTACGGCGGCGGCTACAACTTCCTGCGCTGGCCCCGGATGGCGACCGTCCTGTCCTCCTACCTCGTCCAGCACGACACCCGGCCGCTGAACATCGCCTACAACAAGTACGCCGCGCCCGGCTCCGACGACGGCACGTTCCCCGCCTACAACGCCGCGCAGTGCACCGAGAACGCGTGGCCGCGCGACTGGGAGACCTGGAAGAAGGACCAGGCCAAGGTCAACGCCGAAGCGCCGTTCTACACGTATAACAACATGTGGTACAACGCCGCCTGCATGTTCTGGCCGTACCAGGGCAACCAGGCCGGCCGGCTGAAGATCACCGGCAAGGGCCTCCCGCCCGTCCTCCTCTTCCAGGCCACCGAGGACGCCGCCACCCCGTACGAGGGCGGCCTCGCGATGCACGACGCGCTTCCGGGCAGCAAGCTGGTCGTGCAGGACGGCGGCAGCTTCCACGAGATCCTCTTCCACGGCAACGCGTGCCTGGACGACACCTTCACCGCCTACCTGCGCGACGGCAGCCTCCCCGACGGCAAGGGCCGCGTCGCCAAGACCTGCGCCCCGGAGGCCGATCCGGCCCCCGTGCTGGTGACGCCGCCGCCCACCCTCACCGCCAAGACCGCGGCCCCGGCGGCGCCGCTGTCGCCCACCGACCCGGAGGCCGTGCACGGCGTCCTGCGGTGACTCACCTCCGTGGGGGGGGGCCCCCCGCCCCGGGGGGGGGGGCCGGGCCGCCCCCCCCCCCCCCCCCGCGGCCGCACCCCAAAAAGATGTGGGGAAGAAGACCGGGG
>NZ_JBHVPD010000148.1:0-11284 GCF_042887525.1 Kitasatospora sp. NPDC057936 | reverse complement strand
GGGGGCGGCCGCCTGGGCGTCCTGTGCCACCCCCCCCCCCCCCCCCCCCCCCCCCGGGGGGGGGGCCCCCCCCCGGACCGGCCCCGACCCGCGGCCCGGGCTCCTCACACGAAGTTCTTGTCGATCAGCAGCCGGAGGATCGCCGGGTACTGGTCGGGGAAGTCCATCGGGACGATGCCGAACCGGGCCCGCTCGGCCTTCCGCGCATCGAGGTAGGCGAACACCTCGGGCATGATGAACCGGGCGTTGTGCCGCGGGAAGTCGAGACCGCCGGAGAAGCTGGTGAAGTTCGCGAACATCCGCGTCGCGCCCGGGTCCAGGAAGGCCTTGTCGAACTGGGCCGTGACGAGCCGCGCCTTCTGGGAGTTCTCGACGCCGTCCCAGCGGTCCTGGGTGTCGAACCAGTCGTTGGTGCCGCTGGACCACTGGATGACGGACCACGGGTTCTCGAAGTCGGCCACCAGCACGATCCTCCCGCGCGCCTCGCCCAGGGCGGGCCAGCGGGCGTCCGTCCAGAACCAGCGCCGGAAGCCGAAGTCGTCCAGGTAGTAGTCGATCCGGCGCTGGAACTCGGCCGCGTCGAGCCGGTTGCCGCCCGCGTACTCGTTCTTGATCCGCATCACCACGACCTCCCCCGCATGCGCGCTCAGGAACGAGGTGCACTGGTTGAGCACGTCCTGGAGCCGGATGTACTGGTAGTTGTCGCTGTGGTAGATCCCCAACTCGCTCGCCGTGCCTTCGAGTCCGTTGCAGCGGATGTCCAGGAACCTTATGCCGCGCTGGAGTTGGTCGGGGATGCCCCAGTTCTGGGTGTGCGACCACTCCGTGCCGTGGAGGGGGTCCGTGCAACAGGAGTCGTGGGTGCCCGGGACGGTCAGGCCGGTCAGCGGGACGCCGTCGTCGAGACGGCCCATCCACTCCCGGTCGTCGACCTCCGCGGCGCGCGGCACGCGGCCCGCCGCGACGGCGGGGGCGGTCGCGGGGGCGGTCAGCGCGCCGGCGGCGAGCGCGGCGGCACCGGCCTTCAGGGCTGTGCGGCGGGGCATGAGGCTCATCCGTACTCCCGGACTCGGGGGCGCCCGGCGGGGCGCCCGCAGGAAGTGGTGCTCTCACTATGCTCCAACGTGCCCAGGGGGCAAGGTGGTTCACGCGCGCACGGTCCTCACCGAACCGCCTCCGTACGGCCATGAACACAAGTCGGGAATCATGACGAATACGGCCGAAGGGGCGAAGCCGCGTGACCGCACCGCCGCCGCCGGTGTTGTCAGGCCATCACGCCAGCCTCCGGAGGCCCGCCCATGCGCACCGCCCTGCTCAGTGCCCTGCTCCTCGGCGCCCTCGCCGTCCCCGCCGCCGCGACCGCCGCGACCGCGACCGCCGCGCCCCAGGTCCGCGAGGTGAACCAGGGCTACAGCATCCCCGTGGGCGCCGTCACCGACCTCGGCGCACTGCCGGTGCTCGGCAGCCTCGGGCTGGACTTCGCCCGGCTCCTGGGGCAGTAGACCGCGTCCGCCACCGAAGCCGCCACCGGCACACACCGCCGGTGGCGGCTTCGCGTTGCCCGGAAACACGCGCCCGCCACCGCGCGACACATCCCGCAACACACCGTCACAGCGCCGCAACACCCGTTCCCACCAGCCAAGATGCCGATTGACATCGGCCCACGGCCTTCAGCACGATGAGCCCCGAACCGCGTCGCAGCGAGCCGGAAGGAGGGCCCGTGCACACCGCCGTCCAGCGCGTCCCGCGCGCCGCCGCCCTCCCCGCCCGCCGCTGTTGTCGCGGCACCCGGGCGCTCTGACCGCCCCACACCTCCGGGCGCACCCACCGGCCCCCGAGCGCACCGACCGCTCCCCGCACGCCCTCCGCCGTGCCGCCCCACCCCGCCCGCTCGCTCGCCCCGGCCCAGCCGTGCCCGGACCACGGGCCGCTGCTGCCATCACCCGTCCCCGCCAGGGGATTCGAAGGGACATCCACCATGACCGACCTCCGCCTCACCCCCGCCGCCGGCCGGATCGGCGCGATCGTCCACGACGTCCGCCTCGGCGGCGACCTGCCCGCGGACACCGTGTCCGCCCTCGAAGCCGCCCTGTACGAGCACAAGGTGCTGTTCTTCCGCGGCCAGAAGCACCTCGACGACGCCGAACACGAGGCGTTCGCCCGCCTGTTGGGTCACCCGGTCGGCCACCCCACCGTGCCCAGCGCCGACGGCCGGTACGTCTTCGAGCTCGATGCCACGAAGGGCGTGCGGGCCAACAACTGGCACACCGACGTCACGTTCGTCCCCTCCTACCCGAAGGCCTCCATCCTCCGCGCGCTCGAACTCCCGCAGGCCGGCGGCAGCACGGTGTGGGCGAACACCGCCGCCGCCTACCAGGACCTCCCCGCGCCGCTCAAGGCCCTCGCCGACGGCCTGCGCGCCGTCCACACCAACGACTACGACTACGCGGCGAACCTCGCCCTGCGCCCCGAGCTCGCGGACAACGCCGAGGTGGCGAAGCTGTTCCGCGAGGTGTTCGTCTCCACCGCGTTCAAGACCGAGCACCCGGTGGTCCGCGTGCACCCCGTCACCGGCGAACGGACCCTGCTGCTCGGCGCGTTCGCGCAGAGCATCCAGGGCGTCTCCGGCGCCGACGGCCGGGCGCTGATCGGCATCTTCCAGCGCTACGTCGAGCGGCTGGAGAACACCGTCCGCTGGGACTGGCAGGTCGGCGACGTCGCGATCTGGGACAACCGCGCGACCCAGCACTACGCCGTCAACGACTACGGCGACGAGCCCCGCCTGGTGCGCCGAATCACCCTGGACGGCGACCTCCCGATCGGCGTCGACGGCACGCCGAGCCGGCTCCTGGCGCCCGTCGACCCGCCGCGCGTGGCCGGCCTCGTCCCTGCCGAGGAACTCCACGAGGAACTCGACAAGGAGCTCGGCGAGGACCTCGAACCGGCCGCCTGACCCCGCGCCCACGCCCACCGCCGTCCCTGCGCCAGCACCGAAGGACCCACCCGATGACCGCATCCACCACTCCCCCCGCCCCCGGCCTCACCCGCCGCGCCCTGCTGCGCGGCGGCGCCGCCGGAGCCGGCCTGCTGGCCCTCGCGGCCTGCCGGTCGGCGGCCGACCAGGCGGCCCCGGCCGCCGACGCCTCGGCCGGCCCGCGCAAGGGCGGCGTCCTGACGGTGGGCACCGGCGTCGACGTCACGCCGAGCCTGCTCTTCGCCCAGAGCGCCAACACGCTCGTCCAGCGGCTCGTCTTCAACACGCTGACCAGGTACGACGACCAACTGCGCCCGCAGCCGGAGCTCGCCACCTCGTGGCAGGTCGCCCCGGACGGCACGAGCGTGACGCTCCGGCTGCGCGAGGACGTCCGGTTCCACAACGGACGGCGGTTCACCGCCGACGACGTCGTGTTCGCGGTGCAGAACCTCCAGAACCCGGTCCGCTCGGCCCAGTTGCGGTCCACCGCCGCGACCGTCACCGACTTCCGCAAGAACGGCGACTTCGAGCTGACACTGGTCCTCGCGCACCCGGTGAGCAATCTGTTCGACCTCTTCGAGTTCATGATCATCCCGGATCGCGACACCGTCGAGGAGGCCGTCGCCGGGGCGAAGCTGATCGGCACCGGCCCGTTCACCCTCACCGACCGCAAACCCGGCTCCTCGCTCACCTTCGCCCGCAACGACGCCTACTGGAACCCGGGGCGGCCCCACCTCGACGGCGTCGAGATCCGGATCATCCCGCAGCCCGAATCCCTGCTGTCCTCCCTCAGGACCGGCCAGACCCACCTGTCCTACAACGTCCGCGGCAAGGACGTCGCCACGCTCAAGGACGACCCGCAGTTCCGGATCAAGCAGTACGACACCGGCGCCGGCGCCTACTACATCGGCGCCAACGTCACCGCCGAGCACGTCGGCGACAAGCGCGTCCGCCAGGCCATCGCATGGGCGATCGACCGCGACCGCTTCGTCCAGCAGGCGCTCGGCGGCTACGGCACCGTCTCCTCCGTCCCCTGGCCCAAGTCCTCACCCGCGTACGGCGACGCCGACGCCGCCCACTACCACCACGACCCCGACCGGGCCCGCGCGCTGCTCAAGGAAGCCGGGCTCGGCACGATCAGCCTGCCGTTCGCGCACACCGCCGACCCCGGCTCGACCGCGATCGCGCAGATCCTCCAGTACGACCTCAAGCAGGTCGGCATCGAGCTCGTCCTCCAGCCCACCGACTCGCCGACCATGCAGAAGCAGCTCATCGCCCAGACCATGCCCGCGCTGTGGACGCTCAGCCACGGCTTCGCCCAACTCCAGCCCGCCACCCTGGCGGTGAGCGCCTACCCGTTCAACGAGGCCAGGAACAGCTCGCACTTCTCCTCGCCGGCCTACACCGACATCGTGCAGAAGGCCTGGAACCGCCCCGCCGGCGACGGCCCCGAGGCCGCGGCCCTCTACCGGCAGATCACCGACGTCCTGCTGGACGAGGCGTTCGTCATCGACCTCGCCATCGCCGGACTCGTCGAGGTCGCCGGCCGCAAGGTCCAGGGCGCGACCCTCAACAAGTACAGCTACCTCAACCTCGACGACGCCCACCTCACGGCCTGATGGAGCCGCACGTGCGCACCTTCCTGCTCAAACGGCTCCCCAGCGGGCTGCTCGTCCTCGTCCTCGCCTCCTTCCTCGTCTTCCTCATCCTCCGGCTGATCCCCGGCGACCCGGCCACCACGCTCGCCGGCCCGGACGCCTCGCCCGCCGCCGTCGCCGCCATCCGCGCCCGACTCGGGCTCGACCAGCCGCTGTTCGGCCAGTACCTGAGCTGGCTCGGGCACCTGATCAGCGGTGACCTCGGGCCCAGCTACGCGATCGGCGGGCAGGTCGCCGACCTGATCGGCGACGGGATCGCCGCGACCGTCCAACTCACCGCCGGGGCCCTGCTCCTGGTCGTGCTGATCGCCGTGCCGCTGGCCGTCCTCGGCGCCACCACCGGACGACGCCCGGTCGCCGCCGCCGTCCGGGCCGTGACGACCGCCGTCCTCGCCGTCCCGCCGTTCGTCACCGGCGTGCTCCTGGTGCTGGTCTTCGCCGTCTCGCTCCGGATCCTCCCGGCCGGCGGACACGAATCCCTGCTCGACGCACCGGACTTGGCCGTCCAGTACCTCCTCATGCCCGCCGTCTGCCTCGCCCTGCCCAGCGCCGCCATCCTCGCCCGCTACCTCAAGGACGGCATCGAGCGCGCCCTCGCCGAGGATTACGTCCGCACCGCCACCGCCCTCGGCGTCTCCCGCCGGCGCATCCTCTGGCAGCACGTCCTGCCCAACGCGCTGCCGCCCGCGGTCACCGTGCTGGGCCTCCAGATCGGCCAACTCATCGCCGGAGCAGTCCTGGTGGAACGCATCTTCGCCTGGCCCGGGCTCGGCCAGCTGATCGAGCAGGGCGTCGCGCGCCGCGACTACCCCGTCGTGCAGGACCTCCTGCTGCTCGTCGTCGCCGTCTACGTCACCGTCCAGCTGCTCACCGACCTGGTGCACGCCTGCCTCGACCCGCGCGTCCGCTGGGAGTGACCCCATGACCACCACCACCCTTCCGCTTGGCCGAAACCGTTACCTCACAGGCCTGTCGACCTGGCGCGGCCTCGCCGGACTGGCCCTCGTCGGCCTGCCCGCCCTCGCCGGACTGCTCGCCCCGCTGCTCACCGACGCCGACCCGGACGCCCAGGGTCCGCTCGCCCTGGCCGGGCCGGGCGCCGGACACCCGCTCGGCACCGACGACCTCGGCCGCGACCTGTTCAGCCGGGTCCTGCACGGGATCACCGCCGACCTCGGGATCGTCCTGCTCGCCGTGCCGGCCGGCGCGCTCCTCGGCTGCGCGTTCGCACTGCTCGCGGCCACCTCCCGGTGGGCCGACCTCGCCGTCCAGCGGGCCTTCGACCTGCTGCTCTCCTTCCCCGGACTGATCCTCGGGCTCGCCGTCACCGCCGTGCTCGGACCGGGCCGCTGGCCGGTCGTCGTCATCATCGCGATCGCCGAAATCCCCTATTTCGGGCGCCAGTTGCGCGCCGGGATCCTGGTGCAGCGGGAACGCGATTACGCGGTCGCCGCACGCGTCGGCGGCGCCACCCGGCGGCGGGTCCTCCTCCGGCACGTCGTCCCGAACGCCGTGGACCCGCTGATCGTCCAGACCGCCGTCGCCCTCTCCGTCGGCGTGTTCATCGAGGGCGCGCTGAGCTTCCTCGGTCTCGGCGTCCGGCCGCCCGAGCCCACCCTCGGCAGCATCCTCAGCCAGTCCGTCGCCTACCTCGCCACTCACCCCGCCTTCGCCGCCGGGCCGCTCGCCGCCACCACCGCGCTGGTGCTCGGCTTCACCCTGCTCGCCGAGGCCCTGAACCGGGGGATCCGCCGATGACGCCCGTGCTCCGAGTAACCGACCTCACCGTGGAGTTCGACGGCACCCGAACCGCCGCCGAACCCCCGGCCGTCGACGGCGCGGGCTTCGGCCTCGCCCCCGGCGACACCCTCGGGATCGTCGGCGAGTCCGGCTCCGGCAAGTCCACGACCGCCCTCGCCCTGCTCCGCATGCTGCCCCCCGGCGGCCGGATCACCACGGGCTCGGTCGAACTCGCCGGGCAGGACCTCGCCGGCCTTCCCGAGGAGGGGCTGCGGGCGCTGCGCGGCAGGCGGATCGCGATGATCTTCCAGGACCCGATGTCTTCGCTCAACCCCGTCCTCACCATCGGCCGGCAGCTGGACGAGGCGCTGCGCGCGCACGGCTCCCTGCCGCGCGCCCAACGCACCGCACGCGCCGTCGAGTTGCTCGACCTGGTCGGCATCCCGGACGCCGCCGACCGCCTGCGCGACCACCCGCACCAGTTCTCCGGCGGCCAGCGCCAGCGCATCATGATCGCCCTCGCGCTCGCCCACGACGCCGAGGTGCTGGTCGCCGACGAGCCCACCACCGCGCTCGACCCGACCGTCCAGCAGCAGATCCTCGGCCTGCTCGCCCGGATCAACCGGGAGAGCGGCACCGCCCTCGTCGTGATCAGCCACGACCTCGGCGTGATCGCCCGCACCTGCCGCCGGCTCCTGGTCATGCGGGCGGGACGGATCGTCGAGCAGGGCGACACGGCCGACATCCTCACCGACCCCCGACACCCTTACACCCGACAACTCCTGTCAGCCGTGCCACGCCTCGATGAACCCTCCACGGCCGCCGCCAACAGCACCCCCGGCACCCAACCCCTGCTCACCGTCGACGGATTGCGCAAGACCTACGGCTCCCGCCGCCGGTCCGTCACCGCCCTCGACGGCGTCGACCTCGTGCTGCACCCCGGCGAGACGCTCGGCCTGGTCGGCGAGTCCGGCTCCGGCAAGTCCACGCTCGCCAAGGCGCTCGTCCAGGTCCACGCCCCGTCGGCCGGTGAAATCCGCTACGGCGGCGAACCGTTGGGCCGGACGCCCCGTCGAGAGATCCAGATGGTCTTCCAGGATCCGTACTCCTCGCTCAACCCCCGGATGACCGTCGGACAGATCGTCGCCGAGCCGCTCGTCGCCCACCGCCTCGGCGACCGCGCCGCGCGCGCCGCCCGGGTGGCCGACCTGCTCACCCAGGTCGGCCTCGACCCGGCGGTGGCCGACCGGCACCCGCGCGCCTTCTCCGGCGGCCAACGCCAACGCATCGGCATCGCAAGGGCGCTGGCGCCCGAACCGCGCGTGCTGATCTGCGACGAACCGGTCTCCGCGCTCGACGTCTCGATCCAGGCCCAGGTCATCGACCTGCTCACCCGGCTCCAGCGCGAACTCGGCCTCGCCGTCCTGTTCATCGCCCACGACCTCGCCGTGGTGCGCCGGGTCAGCCACCGGATCGCCGTCATGCACCGCGGCCGGATCGTCGAGACCGGCCCCGCCGACCGCGTCGTCACCAACCCCGAACACCCGTACACCGCCGAACTCCTGGCCGCCGTCCCCCGTCCGGACGAGGCCCGGCCCACCACCCGGAGCACCGCGTGACCACCTCTCCAGACCCGCACCGCCGCGACCCGTACGCCGGCTTCCCCGGCACCGTCGGGCGCACCTTCCGCGAGTCCACCCCCGCCTGGCCCGCCCGCGTCCGCCCGCACGAGGGCGCGCCGAACATCGTCGTCGTCCTCATCGACGACATGGGCTACAGCGACATCGGCCCGTTCGGCGCCGAGATCCCCACCCCCACGCTCGACCGGCTCGCCGCCACCGGCGTCAAACTCGCCAACTACCACACCATGCCGCTCTGCTCGCCCGCCCGCGCGGCCCTGCTCACCGGCCTCAACCCGCACCGCGTCGGCTACTCCTTCGTCGCCAACGCCGACCCCGGCTTCCCCGGCTACGGCATGGAGGTCGCCGGCGACATCCCCACCCTCGCCGAACTCCTGCACGACGCCGGCTACGCCACCTACGCCGTCGGCAAGTGGCACCTGACCCGCGACTCCGCCTCCAGCGCCGCCGACGACCGTGCCAACTGGCCGCTGCAGAAGGGCTTCGACCAGTACTACGGCGTCCTCGAAGGCCTCACCAGCCTGTTCCACCCTCACCAACTCGTGCGCGACAACAGCCCGTTGGACATCGACGAGTTCCCCGACGGCTACTACTACACCGACGACGTCACCGACCAGGCCATCGCGATGGTCAAGTCCCTGCGCGCCCACGACGAGGACAAGCCCTTCTTCCTCTACCTGGCCCACAACGCCGTCCACGGCCCGCTCCAGGCCAAGCCCGAGGACCTCGCCCGCCACAAGGGCCGCTACGACGGCGGCTGGGACGAACTGCGCGCCGCCCGCTTCGCCCGCCAGCTCGCCGCCGGCCACTTCCCGCCCGGCACCGAACTGCCCGACCGCAACGCCGAGGCCGGGTACGACGTCGGCCCCTGGGACGAGCTCACCGACGTCCAGAAGAAGCTGTACGCCCGCTACATGGAGGTGTACGCGGCGATGGTCGACAACGTCGACCAGAACCTCGGCCGGCTCACCGACACCCTGGCCGCCCTCGGTGAACTCGACAACACCATCATCGTGTTCACCAGCGACAACGGCGGCACCGGCGAGGGCGGCCCGGAGGGCACCCGCAGCTACTTCAGCCGGTTCGTCCACCACCCGGACCTCCCCGACGACTGGAACCCGGACGTCGAGCGGGAGATCGAGCTGATCGGCGGCCCGCAGAGCCTCGTCCACTACCCGCGCGGCTGGGGCATGGCCTCCAACACCCCGTTCCGCTTCTACAAGGGCCAGACGTACGCGGGCGGCGTCCGCGTCCCGTTCGTCCTCTCCTGGCCCGCCGGCCTCCCCCGCACCGAGGGCGACACCGGCGTCCGCACGCAGTACCAGTACGTGACCGACATCCTGCCGACGCTGCTCGAACTCGCAGCCGTAGACCGGCCATCGAACCGAAACCACCAACCAGTGCAGTCCCTGGACGGCATCAGCTTCACCTCCGTCCTGCGCGACAGCGGCGCCGCCAGTACGCACTCCGAGCAGTACTGCGAGATGACCGGCAACCGCAGCTACTACCGCGACGGCTGGAAGCTCGTGACGCTGCACCGCCCCGGCACGCCGTACGACGACGGCGAGTGGGCCCTGTACGACCTGCGCACCGACCCGACCGAGATCCACGACGTCGCCGCCGAACACCCCGCCCTGGTCAAGGAGTTGTCAGAAGCCTGGGAGGCCGCCGCCTGGCGCAACGGCGTCTTCCCGCTCGCCGACGGCAGCGGCGCCCTCGCCCTGCGCGGGCCCGAGGCAGAACGCCTGCGGCGCCCGGTCACGCTGCTGCCCGGCACCCCCGAGCTGGAACGCTACCGCTCCTCCCGGCTGATCTCCTTCCGCTCCTTCACGATCGAGGTCGCCCTCGACGACCACCGGGACGGCGACCAGGGCGTGCTCGTCTCCCACGGCGACCAGGGCGGCGGCTACAGCCTCTACGTCGAGGACGGCCGCCTCCGCTTCGCCTACAACCAGTACGGCGAGCTGCACGAGACCGACGCCGGACCGCTCCCGGCCGGCAGCCGGCTCGTCACCGTCGCGGCCGAGGCCGTCGCCGACCTCAAGTGGCTGTTCCGCCTGCACGTCGACGGCGCGGAGACCGGCCGGCTCGGGCCCGTCCACCAACTCATCGGCATGGCACCGTTCCAGGGCATCAGCGTCGGCGTCGACCGCAAGTCCCCGGTCTCCTGGCCCGTCCACGAACGCCACCGCTCCTTCCGCTACACCGGCGCCCTCCACTCGGTGACCTACGTGCCCGGCGACCCGGCACCGTACGACCCGGAAACCGTCGCCCGGGCACTACAGGCGGCGGCAGCCGCCTTCGAATAGCCGCCAAGATCGCCAAGTCCCGGTTCCCACGGCCCCCGCCGCGTTACGCTCGACAGGACGCGGCGGGGCCCGCGCGACCGACCCAGGGGAGGACGCATTGATCGGGGACCTGCTGCCGGACGTCGTGGCGGTCGAAGTCGCTTACAACGACCCGCCGGAGGCCCGACTCGAACCCGCCGAGGCCGCCGTCATCGCCAAGGCCGTCGACAAGCGCCGCCGCGAGTTCACCACCGCCCGCCACTGCGCCCGCGCCGCGCTCGCCCGCCTCGGCGTCGCCTACCGCCCCATCATCCCCGGCCACCTGGGCGCGCCGAGCTGGCCGGACGGCGTCGTCGGCAGCCTCACCCACTGCGACGGGTTCCGCGCCGCCGTCGTCGCCCGCGCCACCGACCTCGCCTCCGTCGGCATCGACGCCGAACCCGCGCTGCCGCTCCCGGACGACGTACTGGAGATCATCTCCCTCCCCGACGAGCGGAAGCGGATCGCCTCGCTGCTGCTGCTGCGCCCCGACATCCCGTGGGACCGCATCCTGTTCAGCGCCAAGGAGTCCGTCTACAAGGCGTGGTTCCCGCTGACCGGCAAGTTCCTGGACACCAGCGAGGCCGACCTCGTCCTCTCCCCCGACGGCACCTTCACAGCCCGCCTCCTGGTCCCCGGCCCGATCGTCGGCACCCGCCGCATAGACGGCTTCGAGGGCCGCTGGTCAGTCCGCGACGGCCTCCTGGCCACCGCCATCGCCGTCACCCCGTAACCGATCCCCATACCCGAACCACCCCGCACCAACGCACCCACCCCAACCACCCCCCTCCCCCCAAACCCTCCCCAGCGAGAGGGTGCGCTGCGGGAGGGGGTGGCGGAGGGGGTGGCCGCGGAGAGGGGCGTGACGGGTGATTTTCAGACTGCCAACGATCCAAGCCCCCCACCCACAGAGTCGGCAGTCGGAAAATCATCCAGCCCCCGGAG
>NZ_JBHVPD010000147.1:7550-18747 GCF_042887525.1 Kitasatospora sp. NPDC057936 | reverse complement strand
TCTACCGCCGTTGGCGCCCACCCGTCGAACGCGCCGTCGCCTGGCTCGTCGCCCACGGCAACCGACGCCTACGACACCGCGGCACCATCAAGAACAACACCTGGCTCCACACCCGCGCCGCCGCCCTCAACCTACGAACCCTGATCAACCTCGGACTCACCCACAACGGCACCACCTGGCAGATCGGGGCTGCCGCCTGACAGCGGCAGCCCGGATCACACCAAGATCTTCATCAGCCTTCTAGCGGCTCCCGAGCGCCGTGTCCGATCCCCGCCAGCGCGCGCGGCGGGGCGGCGGCAGAGTCGGGGGCATGCACAAGGTCACCGCGAGCACTGGAGGATGCCATGGGGGTACCCCGGCCGAAAGCTGGGGCAAGGATAGCCGTTTCACCGTCAAGGCGGACCGTGTCTCGGGAGTGACGGTGCTGAGCGCGGGCCCAAGCAGGTGCAGGATCTCGGAGTTGATGGGCCGCTTGTCGGTGGCGGCTTGTACGGTCGGCCGTGGATGGAGTCCGTCGAGAAGTCTGAGCGCGAAACGGATCGCAACATCATGGCGACATTGAAGCCGGCGGCGGAGGAGATCGGGCACGCCCGGTACACCTACCGGCTTCGCGTGTCGTCCACCGCACTCGCGCTGCTTGAGGCCGAGTGGGGCCGGTGCCGTTGGATCTGGAACGAGTGCGTCCACCAGTCCCGCAAGACCGCCGCCGCGAACAAGGCCCTGCCGGATGGCGCGGAGAAGGTGACGTGCGGTCCGGCGCAGCTGGACAGGATGCTGACGCAGGCCCGCGCCGCCATGGTATGGCTGCGTGAAGGCGCTTCGGTTCCGCAGCAGCAGATCATCCGGGATTTCGCGAAGTCCCGCGCGAAGGCGCTCAAGGACATCAAGGCGAAGGTGCCGCAGCACCGCCGGGCGGGGATGCCGAAGCCGAAGAAGAAGCGCGAGGCACTGCCCAGTTTGAACTACACCCGGCGCGGCTTCTGCCTCAGGGACGGCCGCCTGCGCCTCGCGGGCGGAATCGCGCTGACGGTGGCGTGGTCGCGCGACCTGCCGTCCGCGCCGTCGTCGGTGCGCGTGTACCAGGACGCGGCAGGGCACTGGTGGGCGTCGTTCGTCGTCGCCACCGCCACCGCGCCTCTTCCCGCCACTGGCAAGGTGATCGGGATCGACTGGGGGGTCGAGGAGACCGCGACCACCACCAGCGACCCGCACGACCTCCCCCATCCGCAGCACGGCAAGAAGGCCGCCGCCAGGCTTGCCAGGTACGACCGGATGATGGCCCGGCGCAAGCCCAAGAAGGGCCGGCCCGGGTCCAAGGGCTACAAGCACGCGAAGAAGCAGCGCGCCAAGGCCTACCGGAAGGTCGCCGACCAGCGGACCGACACCGCCCGCAAGTGGGCCAAGTCCGTGGTCCGCGACCACGATCAGATCGCGGTGGAGGACTTCCGGCCGAAGTTCCTCGCCAAGACCACCATGGCCAGGAAAGCCGCAGACGCCGCCATCGGCGCGACCAAACGGGCCCTGATCGAGATGGGCCGCAAGCATGGGCGTACCGTGCACCTGGTACACCCCGCGCACACCACGATGGACTGCGCGCACTGCATGACGAGAGCCAAGCATGCACTGCCGCTGGGAATGCGCACCTACACCTGCACCGTATGCGGAGTCTCCTCCCCCAGGGACAAGAACTCCGCACACGTGATGCTCATCCGGGCTGGGCTCGTACCCGGCTGACGTTGAGGGCATAAGACATGGGCGTCCGCAGGGCGACCATGCAGCCCGAGTCAGAAATCCCCCAGACGAAGGCGGAATCCCCCGCCTTCAGGCGGGGGAGCAGTCAACGATCTCAAGGTCCTCTACTTCTTCGCTTCGGCACCCCCGTGGTGCTGATCGGCTCCCGAAACGCGGACGGCAGCGCGAACCTGGCGCCGATGTCGTCCGCGTGGTGGCTGGGCCACTCGTGCCTGCTGGGGCTGGGCAACAGCGCGCAGACGTCCGCGAACCTGCGGCGCGAGGGCGAGTGCGCGTGCTCAACCTGCCCTCGTCCGCGATGGTCGACGCCGTCGACCGGCTGGCGCTGCTGACCGGCAATCCGGTCGTCTCCGACTACCGGCGGGAGCAGGACTACCGCTACGAGCCGCGCAAGTTCGAGGCGGCGGGGCTGACCGAGCTGCCCGGGAAGCTGGTGCGGGCGCCGCGCGCGGCGCAGTGCCCGGTGCAGCTGGGGTGTCGGCTGGCGGCGGCCACGCCGCTGGCGGGCAACGAGCGGTGCACCGCCGTCGAGGTGGAGGCGGTGCGCGCGCACGTGACGAGCGGCTGCTGGTGCCCGGCAGCGACCACTACGTGGACCCGGTCGGCTGGGACCCGCTGATCATGAAGCTGTGCGAGTTCTTCGGCAACGGGCGGCGCCTTGCGCCCTCGCGCCTGGCGGAGGGCTGGCAGATGCCGGGCCGGCTGGCGCCCACGCGGGCCTGACGGAAGGTCCGGGACGGAGAGTCCCGGGGTTGACTTCAACAGCTGTTGAAGTTGTCGAATGGGCCCCGGCACCACCGCACGGGCGCCAATGTCGATGCCCACCCGTGCCGGGGGCCGGGGCCGCCTTCCATCCGGTCGTGCCGGAGGCGGCCCCGGCCCCCGCCGCCGTTCCAGGGACCGCTCAGGCGCCGGCGGCGACCGCCCTGCCGCCGCGGAACATCTCGACCACTCGTCGCCGACGAAACAGCCGTCACCGTCGAAACAGTAGACACGCTGGCTGCCGATGGTGAGCTGTGCCGTGCCGACCTCCGTACCAGCCCAGCCGAGGCCGAGCGCGTCCATGTCGGCCGTTCGTCGACTCCCATCGGGACACCGGCTGGGCGCCAGCGGTCGAGGCAGTGGCTGCGGCATGCGCCGCCTTTCCCTGCGGCCGGGCTGGCCCGATTGGGCCAGCCGCCGTGACGAACACCGCCCAGCGCCGACCGGGCGTACCGATGCCCAAGCCGTCCAGCTCGGGCGGGCGATAGTGAAGACCTTCACGGAGGCGATGGTGTCCGCGGATGTCGACCGGGCCGCCGCAGGCAAGTACGGCCACCCGGGTGAGGAGCTGGCCAACTCCCGTAACGGGCACCGCAATCGGGACTGGGACACCCGCGTCGGCACAATCGACCTGGCGATCCCGCAGGTCCGCTCGGGCTCGCACTTCCCGAGCCAGCTGCTGGAGCGCCGGAGCCGGGCCGAGCAGGCCCCGATCTCAGTGGTCGCCACCTGCCACCTGCTCGGCGTCTCGACCAGACGGGTGGAGAATCTCGCCGAGAACACGCGCTACCCAGCTCTCGAAGTCCCAAGTCTCTTAGATAGCGCAGCACTTGGACGAGATGATCACCGAGTTCCGAGGCCGTTCCCTCGACCAAGACCCCTACGCCCTCGCCCGGGTCGAGGCGCTCACCCGGAATGTCCGCGAAGACATCCGGGTCGTCAACGTCCACTGCCTGGTCACCGTCGGGGTCAACAACGAGGGCTGGCACGAGGTCCTGGGCCCGGACGTCGCCACCAGCGCAGACGGCACCGACTGGCGCACGTCCAGCGGGCAGGGCACATCCCCGGCGAGCACGCGCGAGTGCCTTGCGACGCTTCCGTCGCACTGTCTTTCAAATCTTTCAGATACTCACCAATGTTACCTGCCGCAGCTTCGAATCCGTTGACATGCTGATCAGGTGCACGTCAGGATGGCGGCATGCGGGGCGATTGAATCCCCGCCGCAAAGCTACATGGCTATCATCGGATGGAATGATGCTGCAGTATGCGAAATTACTGGAGCCACGCCAGCTCTGGATTCCACAGCGACCCCGGCCCACGGCATTCCCGATCTACTCAGTGATCATGGACCGATAGATTTCAAATGGATTCGCCGAATTATCGACCACGGAGCAACGGGCCCTTCTCAAACAGGTGCTTTCGGTGACACTGGGTACAGAGAGCGATTCAGCCGAACGGCCAGCTTCAGCGTCTTCCGCACCAAGAGCCCACTCCGCGGGCCGACAGCAGAACCGCAGACCTGCTCCATCCGACCTGGTTCGATGGCCGCCTGAGGCTGACCTCCGCACTACCCCCATTCTCTCCACATCCGGAGGCCTTCTACCAGGCCCGTCCGGCGCTGCCGGACGGCTGGTTGACGGACGTGGACCAGGGGACGCCGATTGACCGCTTCCCCTCGGCAGTCTGGAGTGCCAGCTGCAGGACGGGAGAGGACGGGAGGCTAGTGGGCCGTCATCGTGGCCGCCCCAGGCTCTCTGGTCGACTCTCGCAGCTGGTCCATCCCAGCTGGCGCTGTTGCCGCCGGCCGCGCACCGGACGGCGAACATGCCAGCCGCACCCGCCCCTCGCCGATGCGACCGTGCCCCGCCCGGCTGCTTGCGCTGATCAGCCTCCGCCCGGAACGCGAGTGGCTGGAGGACGTCGCGACACCCCTGGCCGCCACACAGGCGCGCCGAGGAACAATGCCGCCCTTACCCAAGCCGAAAGGACCAGAAGCCCGATGGGCACCATGAACGACTTCAGTTTCGGCTGGCTGACACCGATAATCTCATACTTGATCGCCACGACTGGTGCAGCAATCGGCCTGCACTGCACCGTACGAGCACTGGCCGCGACCGGCACCGGGCGCCGGAACTGGTTGCTCACCGCGGCTGCCGCGATCGGCACCGGAATCTGGACCATGCACTTTGTCGCCATCCTCGGCCTCACGGTGGATGGGACCGAACTGCGCTACGACGTCCCGCTCACTATGCTGAGCCTGGCGGTGGCGATCATGGTGGTCGGCGCGGGCGTGTACGCCGTCGGATACGGCCGGCAGCGAGCCCTCGCGATCCTGCTCGGCGGCCTCGGCACCGGACTGGGCGTGGCCGCCATGCACTACACCGGCATGGCGGCGATTCGCATCCATGGCACCTTCAAGTACTCCCCGGTGGCCGTCGCACTGTCTGTGGCGATAGCGATCCTGGCTGCGACGGCCGGCCTCTGGGCGGCTGTGACGGTGCGGAGCAACACCTCGATCATCGCCGCCGCCCTGGTCATGGGCCTCGCCGTCAGCTGCATGCACTACACCGGCATGGCCGCGGCCCACGTCGACCTGCATCCCGTCCGGACCGGTCTCGACGGTGCCGGGCCCATGGAGTTCGTCCTCCCGCTCTCCGTCTGCCTCGGCTCCTTCCTCCTGATCACCTACGCGTTCGTCGCCCTCACGCCCACACCGGCCGAACGCGCCGCGTACCAGCATGCGGGCGAAGGTCCGGGAGAAACCGCCCTCGACCCGAAGGGACGGTGATCTCATGGGAGTTCGTCACGCCACACCCGTTCCTGGGCCATCCCGCCCGGTGCCGCGACGGCTACGCCCGCACAGCATCCGGGCCCGCATTCTCGCCCTGCTGATGATCTCGGTGGTCTCCGTACTCACCCTCTGGGCCTTCGCCACCGTCAGCACGGCACGCGGCATCTGGGAGCTCCACCAGCTGAAGGACATCCAGAACCGCCTGCTCGACCCGATCGACGCGGTCGTCACCGGCCTGCAGACCGAGCGGGACATCGCAGGCCAGCTGCTGGCCGCACCCGGGCCGGCTGCGGAGGACCGGCTGCGGGCAGCCGCCGCGATCACCAACGGCGCGGCAGCGGAACTCCGCTTCGGTCACCAGTACAACGTCGCCGACGCCGAAGGCCTCGGCGAAGCCGCCGCCACCCGGCTCGATACCCTCGACCAGGCGATCGCCTCACTACCCGGATTGCGGGACCGGATCGCCACCGGCCAGGTCGACTGGACCGAGAGCTACCGCGTGTACACCTCCGCGGTCGAGGATGCCCTCGACGTCCTGGGAGCTGTCGCGCCGCCGTGGGACAACCAAGTCACCTCGAACTCACGCGTACTGCTCGAACTGGCCCGCAGCCAGGAACAACTGGCTCGGGAGGATGCGCTCCTGCGCGCCGGCCAGGCGGCCGGCACGCTGACCGATCAACAACTCCGCGACTTCGGCCGAGCCGTACATACCCGAAGGGCGTTCTTGAGCGCCTCGGCCAACGATCTGCGGCCGGCTGATCAGCGGGCCCTGCACACCGTCATCAACAGCACCGGCTACCAGCAGTTGCAGCGTCACGAGGACGCCATCGCCGCGGCTCCCGACGGCATAGCGGCCATCAGGGCCGGCGGCGCCGGTCAGTGGGCCGGTGTCGCCGGCCCGGTCTCCCTGGCGCTCCAGCAGGTACACACCACGGCCGGCTCGGCCTCCATCAGGCAAGCCGGCTCACCCGCCCTCGGGGCGTACACCGTCTCCGGTGCCGCGACGGCGCTCGGCCTGGTCGCGGTCGTCGTCTCGCTGATCGTCTCCGTGCGGATCGGCCGTGGTCTGGTCACCGAGCTGAACGAGCTTCGAAGCTCAGCGCTGGACCTGGCCAGACGAAAACTCCCTGAGACCATCCGGCGATTGCACAGCGGCGAGGAGCTCGACCTGGAGACGGAGGCCCCGCTGCCGGCGGAAGGTGACGGCGAGATCAGCCAGGTGCACCGTGCCCTCGCCATTGTCCAGCGGGCCGCCATCACTGCGGCAGCAGAGCGAGCCGCAGTCGCAGCCGCAGTCCAGCGGGCAGAGGTACTCTCCGGGGTCTCCGGCGTGTTCGTCAACCTCGCACGGCGCACCCAGGTGCTGGTCAACCGTCAGCTGTCGCTGCTGGATGCGATGGAGCGCCGTGCCGAGAACCCTGACGAACTCGCGGACCTGTTCCGGCTCGACCATCTCACGACTCGAATGCGACGCCATGCCGAAGGCCTGATCATCCTCTCCGGCGCGGCGCCCGGCCGGGCCTGGCACGAGCCCGTTCCGCTCGTGGACGTGGTCCGGGCCGCAGTCTGCGAGGTGGAGGACTACACGCGTGTCGAGGTGCACCAGCTGGCACCTGTCGCAGTGGCCGGGTCTGCGGTGGCCGACCTCATCCATCTGCTGGCCGAACTCGTGGAGAACGCCACCGCCTTCTCGCCTCCGCACACCAAGGTGCTGATCCACGGCGAGCGGGTGGGCAATGGTTTCGTCGTCGAAATCGAGGACCGCGGGTTGGGCCTGGGCCCGGACGCACTGGCCGACGCGAACCGCCGGATCAAGGCCGCTGAACAGGCCGACCTGCTGGACAACGACCGGCTCGGGCTGTTCGTGGTCAGTCGACTGGCCGGCCGACAGGGAGCCCAGGTCGCGCTGAAGCCATCGGTGTACGGCGGGATCACCGCGGTGATCCTGCTTCCTGACGCCCTGGTGATCGATACCGTCGGCACGCCCGGTCCGGCCACGGGTCTTACTCGGACGAGCGCTCAGCCGACCCCGCGCGCCCGTCTACACCCACTCGCCGGGCCGGTCGGCCAACAGCCAGTGATGCCCGGTGAACGACTGGAGATGGAGATGCCTGATGAGCAGCCAGTGCTGCCCGGTGGCAGTGATGAACTACCGCTCCGGGTACGGCAGGCGAACCTCGTACCTCAGCTGCGCCACACGCCGCCCCCGATGGCGCCGCCCCAGGCCGCCGGACCCAGCCCGGAGCAAGCCCGGGCGGCGATGGCCGCCTACCAGCAGGGCTGGACGCACGGACAAGCGGGCCAGGCGGAGCGGAGTCCGCGTACTCAACGACCCATCCACGGCGAGGGAGAGTTCCGATGACCACCGCGACCCACTACTCCGGAGAACTGGGCTGGCTGCTCGACGAGTTGGTCTCCCGGGCGCCACAGGCCCGTTTCGCCGTGATTCTTTCCTCCGACGGCCTGGCCATGGCGACATCCACCGGAGTCCGGCGCGAGGACGGTGAACACCTGGCCGCCGTCGCGTCCGCCTTCCACAGCCTGGCCAAAGGCGCCGGAAGGCATTTCGGGGCCGGCGAAGTCCGGCAGACCATAGCCGAGTTGGAGCACGGTTTCGTATTCGTCGTGGCCTCCGGGCAGGGGACCTGCCTTGCCGTGTGCACGGCCGGCGACACCGACCTGGGTCTGATCGCCTATGAGATGGCCCGTTTGGTCCGTCGCGTCGGTGAGCACATGTACGTGGCACCTCGCGGCGCGGTCGGCGGTTGATCATGCCCCCCTGGGAGTTGCCGCGTCCGCGGTCCGACGCTGCAGCGGGACCGATCGTGCGCCCCTATGCGATGACCGGGGGGAGAACCACACCCAGTCGCAGCGGGCTCGACCTGGTCGCCTTGGTGGTCAGCGACGTTCCCGACCCGGCCGCCGTGAATGTCGGGCCGGAGCACGACCTGCTGCTCACGCTGTGCCGACAGCGTCCGCTGTCAGTAGCCGAGCTGGCCGCCGACACGGACCTGCCGCTCGGTGTGGTCCGAGTACTGCTAGGCGACCTGTTGGACTCCGCGTTGATTCGCGTCACCCAGCCCGCGCCTCCTGCATTCCTTGCTGACCCGCACGTCCTCCAGGAGGTCATCGATGGACTACGCGCACTCTGAGTTCTCTCGCTCCGATCCTTCTCACACCGGCTCTGTTCACTCCCCCCCGGCTCGCTCCGATTCACCAGGGCTGGCACTCAAGGTCCTCGTGGCCGGCGGCTTCGGCGCCGGCAAAACCACATTGGTGGGGGCGGTCAGCGAGGTCCGTTCCCTACACACAGAAGAGTCACTCACCGAAGCCGGCCGAGAGACCGACAACCTGGACGGCCTGGAGCGGAAGAGCACCACGACCGTGGCGATGGACTTCGGCCGGATCACCATCCACCAGGGGTTGTCGGTCTACCTCTTCGGGACCCCGGGCCAGGACCGCTTCTGGTTCCTCTGGGACGAACTGGCGCAAGGGGCTCTGGGCGCCGTGGTACTCGCTGACACCCGCCGGCTGAGTGGCTGCTTCCCCGCCGTGGACTTCTTCGAGCGCCGGGCCATCCCGTTCGTGGTCGCCGTCAACCGATTCCCCGGCTCCCGTGACTTCCAGTTGGGCGACGTCGCACGGGCACTCGACCTGGACGCCGGCATACCCGTCATGCAGTGCGACGCGCGGCTACGAAGCTCAGGCAAGGACGTTCTGATCGGTCTCGTGGAATACGCGAGCCGGATCCACGCAGACCGACTGCTCTCCAGGGCACGCGCCTGACAGCACGGGAGCCTGATTCTCTCGGCGGCAGCCAGCTACTTCAGGCAACGCTGCACTCCGACAGCACCACTCAGACGTCATGGACTCAAGCTCAGCGGCTGCAGCGACGAGTCGCTTCACAGGTTACCGGTGATTTGGCAAACCCGTGAGTAGAGATCAAGGGGCTGGCCGGTGGCCAACGAGGCCAGCATGGCCAGGAGTTCGGTGACGGGGACGTGTTCGACCAGGCCTGCCGGTAGCGGCGCAGGGCGCGCCAAGGGTCGAGCCAGGCACGGATTGCTCGGATGGGTCGTGGCCAGCTGGGCGGCTGCGGCCCGGGTCGGCGGCCCACCATCGGCCTGGCCACGGGCGACTGGGGCAAACTCCACATCACCCCTGCGCGGAGTCGGGCTCCTGCCCCGCCCCCGTTCCCAACCCCCGGCCCTGCCACGAGTCCTCCCCGGAGGCTAGCCCGATCTGGTACACATACGCGGTCCAGCGAAATTCCTCGTTCGAGACAAATTCATCGTAGGAGCGAGACTGGTAGCGCGGGGACGCCGGCCACGGGTCGCTGTAGTGGACGGTTTCGTCGGCGTCGTAGCCGTAGATGACGACGTCATGACCTCCGCCCGTGGCCCAGGCCAGCTCCGCGATGATTGGCCGATTTGCATCGATCTCCTCCTTGATGCTATCGAAGTCGAGGGGACCAACATCACCGGTACCGGGGAGCAGGCCGAGATTCTTCCAGCTCAGCTGCACCGCCCTCAGGAATCCGATCTCGTTAGGGACAGCGAGCGTGCCCAAAGGCAGCAACGCAGTTGCCCCGATGAAGCCCGACTGGCTCACGTTCATGTCCCTGCCGAGGAATCGAGCGATACTCAACCCGCTGGCGGCCCAGCACCACAGGGACTTCTCCTGGACCAACTGAGTGAAATTGAGTTTCGTCATCGTGTCACCCCGGGGGAGGCCAGTGCGGCACCGGCGGTCGCCACCACAGGCCATGCCACCGAAGCCAGGGTTCGGTCCTGCGGCAGGGCGCTCTCGCGCATAGCGGACCCCGATCGACTGGAAGTCGCTATCAGACCGTTCTTCAGCATCAATCCTCGCCCCTTCCAGGGAGTTTGACGGAGAAATCGCCAAAGCAGCCATGAACAGGCCTCATCTGACGATCCATGCAGGGCATGCAGCAAATAGCCGAACGGACGATACGGGGCCTGGGAGCTGATGTCCGCCGCACGGCCGTGAATTGAAAAGGATCGAACCATGACGAACGTTATGGATTCGACGCCCACGGCTTGCAGACAGTCACTCGCCGAGAGATATCGCAGGCGCGCGTTCAGCCGCGAGATCGCGGCCTGTTACAGGAACTACAAATGCCGTCCGCGCGTCTCAGCTTGTTGTTATAGCCCCGGTGGCTCGTCGCACTGGTACACCTGCGCAAGCACAACACCCTCGCGCAGATCACGGCTGGCCTCCACTCGGCGGTGATGTGGTCCTCGGCCAAGTGCCGGCGGTGGTCGACCTCGGCGTTCACCGCTTCCAGCTGACCAGGCATCAGCCGGAGCGCCAGGGCCAGGCCGTGGATGGCCTGCTGGTGCAGCACCCCGCCGCCGAGTCCTTCTTCGCCACTCAAAAGAGAGTTGCTCGGCGACCGCCCCTGGCCCAGCCGAGCCGCAGCGCGGACCGCGATATTCGAGTGGATCGAAGCCTGGTACAACATTCGCAGGCTGCACAGCAGCCTTGGCTACCGCAGTCCCGCCGAGTGGGAGACCGTACTGGCGGCCTGACCACCACACCGACGGTGTCCGTCAAAGCGGAGCAAGAGAGACTTGCCACTCGATCGGCAGACCGGCACTGTGAAGTGCGCCCCGGGCTGGCCGCAGCCGGGAACGTGTTGGCCACCAGCCCCCATGCTTCATCGAGGTCTAATACCGACCGGGCCGGCACCCTTCTCCGCACGAGCTACCAGCCGTTCCCTTCCGGGTCCTCACCTTCCGGGCCCTCGTCCCGCAGGTCCTCACCATCCGGATCCTCGTCCCGCAGGTCCTCACCATCCGGATCCTCGTCCCGCAGGTCCTCACCATCCGGATCCTCGTCCCGCAGGTCCTCACCATCCGGATCCTCGAC
>NZ_JBHVPD010000147.1:0-7452 GCF_042887525.1 Kitasatospora sp. NPDC057936 | reverse complement strand
TCCCGCAGGTCCTCACCATCCGGGCCCTCAAGGAGCGAGCGGCGAGGACGAGAATGTCCGGATCCCGTGCCCGCCATCGCGACGGCGAGGATCGCTACGAAAGACTGAAGTCCACTAAAGGTGATCCCAGATACAGTCACTGGCAGGGATTGACGGCGGGGAGCAGCGTCATTAAGGGCCCGATGAAATGCCTGCGATATGGCCCTCCAGTTATTCTGGATGTCGATTAGGTTCGCCGGCAGGCGACGACCCTGCCCAATCCAGTTTTCCGTGATGGCTGCTCTAATCTGACGGAATCGAGTGGCCTCCGAAATCATCTGAGCCAACCTCAGGACACCTCGCGCCCGGATTTGGTCATTTTGGCCAAGCAGGTCCGAAACTGCAGAACTCATATCTTCCCGACTGAACGCCATATCGGATCGTGAATACCCAGAAATGCGTTCCACGTCTTGGTATGCGACGCCCATCCTTAGAATGGTTGGATCCAGGCCCCTATAAGGGGGGAGCACCCGCTCCTCGAGGAGATAGAGAGTACTGGGGTGCTCCTCAACGGGATTGTATCCCACGAGATACAGATTATCGTACCTGATATGAATATCTACGCGCCGTTCGCCGCTCGTGAGTCGCACAGCGAAAGTTGCAGGTGTCTCACTGGCGCGAGTGGCTCGCGCTTGTCGAATGGTGTCATAAATCGGGCTGCCTGCATGCGTTACGATGGACTCGATGAACGCGCTATATTTGCCCGCACTGGCGTGCGGGATATCGAGTTCCGCCACCACTTTCCGTCCCCACATGTCGTTCGTCATGCAATTATCTCCTTATTCGAAGTACCGTGACCGTATTGCCGGTTCCATTATCTCGTGATTCCGTCAGCGTTACTTGATCTTGCGTGGCAGGGTTGCTTGGCACGGAGCTCTTCGTGGAACAGGCCGCCGCATTGTGGCAGTTGGTGAACAGTCACGACATACCTGCCGATATAGCTACGCAAGGCCGGATCGTGCTATGGTCGAGCGAAGGACGTCGACGCAAGGACATTGCCGAGCTGCTTGGCGTATCACCACCGACAGTGGACCGCTGGAGGTAGCGTGAAGAAACTCGTCAATAGCAACATGAACTGGCATGAACAGGATCGCGAGACGCCAGGCTCACCTGCTCCTGGATCTGTTATAGCCCACAATCTAGGGATGGAAAGGAGTATTTGTTCCCTGATAACAAATACTTGGAACTCGTGACAGGATCTTGGGTGTTGGGGCTGGTCAGGCGTGACTGGTGTGACGCGGTGTGTGAGTACTCGGCCGTGGGATCATGGACGATGACGTGTGGGCACTCGTGAAGCCGCTGTTGCCGCCCCGGCCCGAGCGGGCGCCGGGGCCACGGCCGGTGGACGACCGGCTGCGTCCGCAGGGCATCCTGTACGTCCTCCACAACGACGTCGCATGGCAACTCCTGCCGCTGGAGTTGGGGGTCGGATCCGGGCAGGCCTGCCGGCGGTGCCTGGATCGCTGGCAGGCCGGGGTCTTCGACGAAGCTGCACGGCGGGAGAACCGCCGCCTGCGCGAGGACGTCGACATTCTCAAGCGTGCGACAGCTTTCTTCGCCCAGGAGACCCGGTGACGGTCCACCCGTTCATCGAGGCGGAGAAGCAGGCAGGCCACAGCGTCAAACGGGCGTGTGAGCTGCCGAAGGTCTCCCGAGCCGCCTTCTACGCCCGCCGCACCGCCGTGCCTGGTCCCCGCGCGGTGCGCGACCTGGACCTCACTGAGAAGATCACCGAGGTCTATGCCGCCTCGCGCGGCAGCTACGGCGCCCCGCGCGTCCGTGCCGCCCTCCAGCGCAACGGCCAGCGGTGCGGCCGCCGACGCATCGCACGGCTGATGCGCCAGGCCGGGCTGCAGGCCGACACCGCAGACGGCGTCAGCGCACCGCAATCCCCGACCCGCAGGCCGCCACCCGTCCGAACCTGGTCCTGCACGACTTCGAACCGGACCCCGCCGGCCTCGATACGCGCTGGTGCGGCGACATCACCTACATCCCCACCGGCGAGGGCTGGCTCTACCTGGCCACCGTAATCGACATCGCCTCCCGCCGCGTCGTCGGCTGGGCCACCGCCGACCAGTGCTGGGAAACGCACTCGCCGAGTCCTTCTTCGCCACTCTCAAACGGGAGTTGCTCGGCGAGCGTCCCTGGCCCAGCCGGGCCGCGGCACGGACCGCGATCTTCGAGTGGGTCGAAGGCTGGTACAACATACGCAGGCTGCACAGCAGCCTCGGCTACCGCAGTCCCGCCGAGTACGAAACCGTCCTGGCGGCCTGACCGCCACACCGACGGTGTCCGTCAAAGCGGAGCAAGCTCAGCCCTCAAGTGTCTGGCCAAGCGCTACCGGCACCTGAGCGAGGAGATAGCCGACGCGGACGCCGACCTGCGCGTCTTGATCACCCGCACCGCACCCGGCCTGCTCGCAGTGCCGGGTGTCGTACCAAGACCGCCGGGCAGCTGCTGGTCACCGCCAGCGACAACCCCGACAGGCTCGCCTCAGAGGCATCCTTCGCCCGCTTGTGCGCTGCCGCACCCGTGCCAGCCTCGTCCGACCGCACAGACCGCCACCGACTCGACCGTGGTGGAGACCGCCAGGCCAACCGCGCACTGCACACAATCGTGCTGGTCCGCATACGTCACGTTTCAGAGTCGAGCTCCTGGCGCCACGGATTGGGCGAAGTGGTGCGGTATGCCTGTACTCAGCTCCAACAGGTAACCCTTGTCTCGCACCGTCTTGATCAGGATTCCCATAGGTGCCACCCGTCGCCGCGTTCGAAGCACCCGTATGTCCAGGGCGTTCCGACGGCATTGTTCATTGCCCGGCCAGAGGTGCGCGGTGATTTCTGCCCGGGTCACCACGGACTGGAACGAGGCGAGTAGCAGCCGCAGCAGACCGGCCTCGCCGCCGGACAGCGGGAGCTGCCTTCCCCTGAAGTAGACGATGCCGGCGCGGTCGACCAGCGGCAGGCCGGCCAGAGCTCTGGCGCGCAAGGTCGCGCACCGAATACGAAGCTCGCCGTCGTCCCACGGAACCCGTATCCAGTCCTCCAGCGGGTCGACAGACGACGGCGGCAATGCATCAGGCCCGATAACGAGAAGCCGTGGGATACCGCGAGCTCGATAACGTCTTACCTCTGGTGCTTGATCGGGCCAGTACAAGACAGGTACCGCCGGGGTCGTCGCGATGCGCCGCGGGCAGCTTGTCGCCGAGCCATAGGGAACTTGAGGAGCCTTGGCAGACATATCGGTAAACTTTGGCGGCATCGTCGCCTCTTCGGGGAAATATAAGTTGAGTCGGTTACCAGCCGGTCGGGATGCGCCAGGAGTCCGTGCGCCGTCGTCGACTGCGCGGGGAGGGCACGGGAGCCGCCCGCCCCGTCACACAAATCGAACCTTAAACTACGGCGAGTTCCAAGACCTGCAGGGCGTGCCTCCACAGTGCCTGGGCCTCGGGGTGACGCTGCACCGAAAGTAGGGCCGCTGGACCGCTACGAAAGCGGCATGTCCAACACGGCGACGTCCGCCCTCAGTTCACAGCTCAGGCCGACGGCCCGCTGCCAGCCTTGTGCCCGGGCCACCAAATCCATGTGCGGCTGGAACGTGCCGGTCGTTTCCGGGGTTTCCGCGGACGAGTGACTCGTCGCCGGCGATCAGGAGGCGGGTCACGGTCGCTCCCTCCGGCCCCGACGTGGGCCCACGACGTCAGGTGACTTTCTGCCAGCCACACGGGGACACGGTCGTCGTGTTCGCGAGTCCGCAGTAAGCCCGGCGCATCCATAGGGTGCTGCCATGGTGGTGCTCGGGGAGCGCGGCGCGCGCCTCCTCCGCGGTGTCGAAGGCGTACTCCTTCCCTCTCGGGGTGCGGATCTTCCAGTCGTCCATGGGCATGCCTACCAGGCCCGGTCCTCTCGACATGGCGGTTTCCCTTCGTCGTCCGGGGTGAGTACGTGTCAAGACTGTCGGCGGTACTGCTGGGGTGCCAGGCCCAGGGCACGTTGGAAGGAGCGTCGCATCGCCTCGTAGCTGTGGTAGCCGGCTGCCCGCGCCACACGTTCCATGTCGTCCTCCGTGTCCTCGAGGAGGCGCCGCGCGGTCTCCAGGCGGGTCTGCGTGACGTAACGGCCCGGGGAGACTCCGGTCTGTTCGGTGAAGGCCCGGGTGAAATGGCGTGGGGACAAACTTGTCCGGCGGGCGAGCGCCTCGACGGAGAGGTCTGCGTCGGGGTGGTCTGCGATCCATTGCTGGATGTCGCGCAGGGACGTGCGGTGTGCGGCCTGCGCCTTCATCTGCGTGGAGAGCTGGCGCTGATTGGACTGACGACGCAGGAAGACCACCAGGTAACGCGCGACGACGTGGGCAGCGTCCGGTCCGATGTCCTCCTCGACCAAGGCGAGGGCAAGGTCGATGCCGCTGGTGACCCCGGCTGAGGTGGAGACTTTGCCGTCCCGGACGAAGACGGGCGTCGGGTCGACCGTGACACCGGGGTAAGCGGCGGACAGGGCCTCGGCCACGGCCCAGTGAGTCGTGGCCGTGCGGCCGTGCAGCAGCCCGGCCTCGGCAAGTAGGAATGCGCCCGAGCAGATCGAGGTGATCCGGCGGGCCTCCCCTGCGTGGAGGCGCAGCCACTGAACGACGTCCCGATCGAGGTTGCCCAGTGCAGCCATGCTCGGCCCTGGGACGACGAGGGTGTGCGGCGGCGGCGCGTTCTCCAAGGCCGTGTCCGGGTGGATCCGGAGCCCGCCGGTTGTGCGTACCGGAACGCCGCCCGGACTAGCGGTGCGCACCCGGTAGACGGGACCGTCGGGTGAGGCGTTCGGGCTCCGGGTGGCGTAGCCGTTGGCGCCGGTGAACACTTCCAGGGGGCCGGCGACGTCCAGGCCCACGACACCCTCGAACATCACGATCAGTACGTCGCGGGCTCTCATGCCCCCAAGCGTCTTGCATCAAGCCAACGGCGGCAAAAGGCCGAAGGTCCCATCACTCCAAGTAGTGACCGGCTGCCCCGCAGACCGTCCGAATGATGGCGTGAAAGCTGGCAATCTCGTCCTGTGTGTCCGGTTGTTCCAGAACCGTTCCTCGCCGTCCTCCAGCCGCTAAACCGCGCGATGCAGCAGGACCGGCCCGACACAAGCGCTGGGCGGCCCAAGCCGGCGTCGAGGGCACGTTCTGCGAGTCGCCCACGGCACGGCATGCGCCGCCGGCGCGGATAGGCCGAGGCCATCTGCAGCGGACACCCCGGAGCCCGTCTGCTGGAAGCTGCGCCGGAGGTTCCACTGGGGCGCACGCTTCCTGCCGCACCGCCGCGAGGATTCCACTCCCCGCTCCCGCCGAAGGTGCACAGCGGCCTGGGCGCCCGCAACAGGCTCCACGCCGGCTACCCGCTCCACAGCCTCACCACCTGCCGCCCGAACCCCTGGCCGCGACCCGCCAGGTGAAGCCCCGGCAGCGGCGGGCCGCGCAAACGGGGAGGTGGATGGTCATCTGATCAAAGCCGCCCCTCCTCCTGTGTCTCCCTTCCCCGGGTCCTCCGCTCCGGACAGAGCATCAGGCGCGGCGGCCCGGCGGCGCCCCGTGTACGTTCGCCGTGTGCAACAAATGCCGTGGTCGGCCGAACCACACACCGCGGGCGGACGCGCCCGACCGGTCTCAACAGGCCGACGGGTCTCGCGGCGGGCTCCGCCTCACCCGTTCTCTGGCGCACCGTCCGCAGCGCCTGCCCCGCTGACACGACAACGGCCACCTCAGGAGTCCCACGATGGAACTCTGGCTGCTGAACCACCAGATGGCCGACCGCAGGGACTTCCTGCTGATCGCCGACTCCAAACTCGTGTCCCACTCCAACGTCACCGCCCTGCTGGACGCGAAGGTCGTCTTCATCGCCCCCGCCCCGGCCGCGAAGGTCCCCGACGAGGTCTATACCGCCTTGAACCTCGAAGATGCGCAGGTCGTGGCCTACGTCCCGGACCGGGACGCGGCAAACCCACCGACCGGCGTGAGATCTACCGCGTGTTGGAAGACACCCATGCCCTGCCCGGGCGGCGCAAGAGCGACCCGGTGCACACCCTGCGCAGGATCCTGGTCCACTCCAGCGGCAATGCCCGCGGCCAGCAGGCCGCCCGCGCCTACTGACTTCGGCTTGTCAGGGTGGCGCGGGTGCGTCGAGGATCAGGCCGGTGCCGGCTATGAAGCCGTCGAGGGTGTCAGGCCGGTACTGCAGGCGTTTGAGCCGGTTGCGGACGAGGGCCTCGAGTCGGTCGCGGGCCATGACGGCGAGGTTGGCCAGGCTGCGCTTGACGTGTGCCCAGACCCATTCCACGGGGTTGAGGTCGGGCGAGTAGGCGGGTAGGAGGAACACCGTCAGCCAGGCACGCTGGGCGATCAACTCGCGCATGGCGTGTGAGATGTGGGTGTTCAGGCGGTCCCAGACCAGCACGATGGGCGCCTTGACCAGTTGGTGGACGCCGTCGATCAGTGCGATGAAGTCGCGCTCGCCCATGCTGCGGCGCTTGCCTCTGCCCGCGGGGTGGGTGCGCAGGCGGTGGCACAGCCGGGTACGGTAGCCGGGCCGCATGGCGATCATCCCGGCCACGGACAGGCGTCCCGAGCGTCTGCCGCTGACGGTCACGACCGGCGTGCGGCCTCGCCGGCCCCAGGTAAGTCCTTTGGGCAGACGACGGGTGAAGCCTGCCTCGTCCTCGAAGCAGATGTAGCCCCCGCAGGCCGCCCGAGCGCTTTTACCTCCGCTCAGGTCGCCTCCTTCCATGCGGCAACGGCCTGCTCGTCACGTTCGGCCACCCGCCGCGCGGGGACCTGCGGGCTGAAGCCGAGCCGGTGCATCAGCCTCGTGGCGCCCGAGATGCTGTAGGAGACGTGGAACTTCCGGCCGATCAGCGTGGCCACCCTCACCGCGGTCCACACCTGGTCCTCGATCCAGCCGTGTGCGGCTGGGCCCTGATCCAGGTACGCGCCAGTTTCTCCAGGCAGCTCGCGGATAGACGGCACCGCGATCCGCTCGGGCCGCGGGAGGCCAGTGCCGCGACCCCGCCCTCCCGCCACAACTGGTGCCACTGGTAGGCCGACTTCGGGCTCACCCGCAACCGTCGCGCGACCTCCGGCGGCTTGACCCTCTGCTCGAACAGCTCGGCCGCCTGGATCCGTACCACTTCCCGGCGCGCCCGTCCCGCGACGGTCAGCCCGCCCCCATCCGCATATCTCACACACCACCGGATACAGCCACGGCTCCAGACTCATCAGGGACTTCGCGAAGGTTCACCCTGACGAGCCGAAGTCAGTAACACGAGGAAAGCCGGGTCTGTCCATTGAACGGCTCTGGCCCGTATTCGGTGGTAACGAAGGGTGACGGTTGTCGTTGGCATGGTGTGCATGAGGTCAACGAGCTTGTGAGTGTGGTGTTTT
>NZ_JBHVPD010000146.1:0-18827 GCF_042887525.1 Kitasatospora sp. NPDC057936 | reverse complement strand
GCCTGGCTGCTCGGTGCCGGGGACACCGGCGCCGAGCAGCCACTGCAGGCCACCTCAACCCTCCGCCCGATCCCTCCAACCCTCGCCTTAACTCAGGGCTCCCTGAGGCGGCAACCCTCGTTTCACTCGGGAGGCTGACCTCCCCGCCGACATGGACCGCATCGGGTGGTGTGCGGTGACCCGGTGGCGGCGCGGGTCGTTGGACGCTGCGGCGGGAGCGTGCGCCCCGGTGGCAAGGCAGCAGCCACCCCCGCCGCGCGGGCCGAGCCACCGTCGGCCGCTTCACGTCGCACTACCGATCCGAAGAGGTCCCGTCATGTCCGAACTCTGGTCCGAGACATCCGCCGCGCCGCAGTTCCCGACTGCCCCGGCGGTCCCGGCCGCCACTCCGAAGAGCCTGCTGGAGCAGATGCAGGAACTGCTCGCCTCCGTGACCGCGGACCTCGCCGAACTCCAGTCCTCCGGCGTCCGCGACGCCGGTACGGCCGGCTACCCCACCGGCACCGACACCTCCGGGGCTCCGGCCGTCGCGCCGGGCACCCGGTAGTCCGGCGCCCCGTCCGTCGGCCCGCCCTCACCCGGCGGGCCGAGCCGGACCACCAGTAAGGGCGCGCCCCGGCCGGCCGGCTCGGCCTCCGCCGCTCCGAGGAACCGCCCCGCCGCCTGCCGGAGCCGCACCACGAGGTCCTTGCACTCCGCCACCGCGTCGACGGTGTCGATGCACGTCCAGTACACGCTCTCCGTGTCGGCCCCGCAGGCCAGCACCACCAGCGTCTCGCCGAGCTCGCGCAGCAGCCCGTCGAGCGCCCCCAACGTCTCCTCCAGGTCGCCGAGTTCGCCGAGCCGGCCGGACCGTCCGCCGCTCAGCACGGCTGCCCTGACCACGGACCGGTCCAGGCAGCCCGAGGCGACCGTGCCCGCCTCGGACAGCTGTCTGCCGAGTCCGGCCAGTTCCTCCTCGTCCAGCTCGGCCAACCGGGCCCCCACCGCTTCGGTGAGCAGCGCCGCCCGCCGTGCCTCCGCCAGCACGTCGGGTACGTGCCTGGCCTCGACCAGTGCGTGCCGGGCCGTCTTGATCAGTCGCAGCGCCTCCATGGCGCGTCCCCTTCCGCTCGCTTTCGCCGTCCGACCACGGCCGCCGCCGGGGCGGTTCGTGGTCACGGCGAAAGCGTGCGCCGAGAGAGGGAGGTGCGCATTGGGGCTTTTCAAAGCTGTGGAAAACCCCGGGGCTGTGGACAACTCCTGTCCCTCGCAGGGATTATTCGCGCACCTCAGGCTTGACGTAGGCGGCCGATCCCGGCACCGGGAAGCGCTCCTCGTTCCGCTCGATCTTGGCCGCGAGCGCCTCCAGCGGGTCCACCCCCACCGCCGTGCAGAACTGCACCAGGTACGCGAGGACGTCGGCCACCTCGTCCCGCACCCGGTGGGCGCGCTGCGGGTCGGACATCACCGCGGCGGCCTGCTCCGGCGTCAGCCACTGGAAGATCTCCAGCAGCTCGCCGGCCTCCACCGTCAGCGCCGCCGCCAGGTTCTTCGGCGTGTGGAAGGGGTCCCACTTCCGCACCGCCGCGAAGTCCACCAGCCGCTGCCGCAGGCTCTCCAACGTCGGTGCCGCAGGGCCGGCACCGGATTCCTCAGCTCGTTCGTTCACGCGTCCAGGTCTACCGCATCCCCGTCCGCCCCCGCCCCGCCGTCCCCGCCGTCAACACCGTCAGCGGCGGCAGGAGCCGCAGAAGCGGCAGAAGCAGCCGCTTCCCCCTCCCCGCGCCCGCACTGGGCCGGCACCCGCGCCGTCTCGGGCCGCAGCACGGTGTGCCCCGCGGCCGGGTCGCGCCGGCACTCGACCAGCATGACCCCGCCCACGGACCCCCCGGCCAGCGCCTCCCGGGCCGCCGCCGGCTCCTGCAGCGCGGCCAGCACCCGCAACTGGTTGCGCCCCGACATCTCCCGCGCCAGCCGCAGCAGCGAGGCCGTCTGCTCG
The DNA here is from genome assembly GCF_042887525.1 of Kitasatospora sp. NPDC057936. NCBI lineage: Bacteria > Bacillati > Actinomycetota > Actinomycetes > Kitasatosporales > Streptomycetaceae > Kitasatospora > Kitasatospora sp. NPDC057936. The sequence continues at coordinate 16,846 of NZ_JBHVPD010000146.1, read as the reverse complement.
GTGGACAGCCCGGCCCCCAGGTCCCCCGCGAGCACCGTGAGCTGCCGGTGCGCCCACGGCACCTCGGCGGCCACGTCCAGGTCGAGCACCCCGGCGCCGGTGAGCAGCACGGCGGCGAACGCGAGGTGGCGCAGCATCCCGTCGGAGGCCTGGTCGGCCCCGGTGCGTCCGAGGAGGCCCTCGTCGAAGACCGCGAGGACCCCCCGGTCGGCGCCGGTGCCGCGGTGGGCGAGGTCGAGGCCGAGCAGCGGGTGCGGTGCGGCGGACTGGACGACCCGGAGGAGCTGGCCGTAGCGACGCGGGCACTCGCCGGCGAGCCGGGCGATGACGGCGGAGATGTTGGCGGCGTTGCTGGTCAGGCGGGCCTGCGGGTCGGGGCGGGCCCAGTCGCGCATGAGGGCCGGCACGGGGTGGACGGGGAAGACCTCGCGCAGGGCGGTGAGCGCGTGCTCGGTGGCGGCGAGGACGGTGCGTTCGCCGGGCGAGGAACCGGCGACCCGGAGCGGCAGCTGGGCGGTGATCATGGTGCCGCTGGGGAAGGGTGCCCGGATGTCGCCCTGGCGGGTGTCGTTGTGCCAGCAGACGTTGACGCGCCGGCCGCGCAGGTCCTGTTCGCCGGTCTCGACGAGGGTGCGCCCGTCGAGGCTGAGCGATTCGCGGGCGATCCGGACGGGTCCGTCGGTGCGGATGACGACGTCTAGCCGGATGCGGCCCGCCGGGGAGCGGACGGTGCAGCCGAGGATGATCGCGTCGCGCCCGTGCGGGACGCATCCGGCCAGGCCCCCGCGGACGGGAGTGGCGAGCTGGCCGGAGGCGCCGGGGATGCCGTCGAGGGAGTCCGCGATCTCCTCGCCGAGGGCGAGGCGGGACAGGACGGCGAGCGCGTCGAGCGCGTTGGCCTTGCCGACGCCGGCCGGTCCGTGCAGGACGGTGAGCGGTGCGAGCGGCAGTGCGGCGCGCCGGTAGGACTTGAAGGAGGTGAGCCGGAGCTCGTCGACGGTGGGGCGCGGTACGGGCGGCCGATCGGGCGCCGGGGCGTCCGGTCGGGGGTGGGACGGCGAGGCGGTGCGGGTGGCGTCGCGGTTCACCCGTCGGACCCTAACTGCAGGTCAGGCGGCAGAAACGTGCCTGCGCGGCAGATTCATCCCATCGGGGAGCCGCGTGCACGGCCCGGGCATGGGAGGCGCACAGGGTGCGCACAACGAGGGCGCGCAGGAGAGCCCTCAGCGCCGGTACACCGCGCCCGTTCTCAGCGACCGGGCCTCAGCGACCGGCCTCAGCCCCCGTTCTCAGCGCCGGTACACCGCGACCGTCACCGACGCCGTCACCTCGACCGGCTCCGGCAGCCCGGCGAGCGCCGCGGCCAGCCGCTCCGGATCGGTGTGCCAGGCGCTCGGCCCCATCCCGACCACCGTGCGCACGTCCTGCGGCCCGAGCCGCAGCGTGAACTCGACCTCCCGCCGCCCCTCGGGCGTCAGGTACGGGCCGAGCTTCTCGTCGATCCGCCGCTGCTTGTCCTCGTCGACCGACAGCAGCCCGAGCGCGGCGACGAGTTCGCGCAGGTGCCGCGGGGTCGGCGAGACCAGCAGCAGGGTGCCGCCGGGGCGCAGCACGCGGCGGATCTCCGGCCCGTTGCGGGGCGCGAACACGTTGAGCATCAGCCCGGCGGACCCGTCGAGCAGCGGCAGCGGGCGCCAGGCGTCGCAGACGACCGCGCCGATCCGGGGGTGGGCCTTGGCGGCGCGGCGCAGTGCGTACTTGGAGATGTCGAGCGCGGCGCCCGGCCGGCCGGGCAGGGCGTCGAGGACGTGGGCGAGGTAGTGGCCGGTGCCGGCGCCGAGGTCGGCGACGAGGCCTTCGGGGTCGGCGGACGCGGCGGCTTCGGCGAGGGCGTCGGCGATGGGGCCGTAGTGGCCGGCGGCGAGGAAGTCGGCCCGGGCGGCGACCATGTCGGCGGTGTCGCCGGTGCCGGTGTGGGCGTCACCGGCGAGGAGGCTGACGTAGCCCTGCTTGGCGAGGTCGTGGCTGTGCCCGGCGGGGCAGCGCATGCTGCGTTCGTGCCGGGCGAGGGGCTGCGCGCAGTGCGGGCAGGCCAGGTAGGGCTCGATGTCCTGCAGCAACGTTCCGTCTTCTCTCGCCGTGCGCCCCGAGGGCCGTCCCGGGCGTTCCCCGAGGTGCTCGGGGGTGCCAGCCTAACGACCGCGGCCGGCCGCGACGCGCAGGGCGAGGTCGGCCAGTGCCTCGGGGGCGCCCGCGCGGCCACGGATGCCGGGGAAGGCGTTGACGTCGACGACGACGGGCTCGGCGGGCCCGTCGAGCAGGTCGACGCCGTACACGTCGAGGCCGAACGCCTCGCCGACGCGCAGCGCGAGGGCGGCCCGGTCGGCCGGTGGTTCCCATTCCGCGGCGGGCCGGGCGTCGGCGGCGGGCGGGGCGAGTTCGGAGCGCCGCCGGGCGGCGAACACCCGGCCGTCGACGACCCACAGCTTCTGGTCCCAGCCGGTGCCGTCGAGGAAGGGCTGGGTGACGACGGCTTCGTCCGGCCAGCGCTCGGCGAGTTCGCGCAGCCGGGCGGCGTCGTCGACCCGGGCGACGAGGTCGCCGCGCCGGCTGTGCCGGCTCTTGACGACGAACGGGTATACCGGATCCACGAGTTCGCGAAGGCTACCGGCCGCGCTGGTCTCCGCGAAGGGAAGTCGAGCAGTGCGGGCGACTTCCGCCATCCGCCACCGGTCCTGGCAAAGCTCCGTCTCCGCGACCGAGTTGATGACGGGAGCACCACTCAGCTCCAACTCACGTGCCAAGGCCAGAGCTTGCACCGTGTGAGCCTTGAGAAGATAGACGTCCGCCATTGGGTGGGAGACCTGCTCATCCCCCGGCCCGACGACCTCCACCCCGTGCCCCCGCGCGCGCAGCACCTCCGCCGTGGCCGCCAGCACCGGGTGCCCCGGGTCCGCCGTGATCAGCCCGACCCTCACAGCGCGCCCCCGCCCGCCGTCACCAGCGCCGGGGCCGGCACCGACACGGCCGTCCCGCCGCGCGCGAGCCGCAGCACGGCCCGTCCGACCCGGGCGACGGCGTCCGGCACCTGCCGGAAGCTCGGGAAGTCGTTGACGTCGACGACGACCGGCCCGTCCGGTCCGAGCAGCACGTCGACGCCGTACAGGTCGAGCCCGAACACCTCTCCCACCTGCGCCGCGATCCGCGCGACCTCGCCCGCGAGCGGCACCCGCCGCTCCCGCACCCCCTGCCCGGGGTGCAGCGGCGAGCAGCGCTCGGTGGCGTGGAACTCGCCGTCGACGCAGTAGATCTTGAGGTCCACGCCTGAGTTGGGCACGTACGGCTGCGCGATCAGCAGTCCTTCCCCGGCGAGCGAGGGGCCGAGCGCGAGCAGGTGGTCGGGGGTGCGGACGAGCCGCACGGCGCGTCCGGAGCTGCCGTCGGCCGGCTTGACGACGAGCGGGTACTCGGCGGCGGGTATCTCGGCGAGCCGTTCCCACCGGGCGGCGGCGTACGTGACGGGCACGGGCAGGCCGCGGGTGCGGGCGATGACGGAGGCGAGCGCCTTGTCGCGCACGCCGCGGATCGAGCGGACGTCGTTGACGGTGGTGAGCCCGACGGCCGCGGCCGCGTCGAGGAGGGTGAGGCCGGGCCCGCCGGAGACGGTCTTGAGCACCCACGCGTCGTGGGTGCCGGCCCGCACCGCCTCGGAGATCGCGAGGAGCGAGTCGCCGGGGCGCAGCACGTCCACCCGGTGCCCCCACGCGGTGAGTTGGCGTGCGACGTCGAGCGGCATGCCGTCGTGCCGGTAGTGCTCCTCCACCAGAAAGCAGAGCCTCATGGGCCTGTCTTCCCCCCTTGCCGTACCGAGTCCGGAGTTTTCCGCCGTCCCCCTCGGCAGAGCTGTGAAGGCATCAGCATGCCACGGGGTGCCCGATCAAGATCGCGGCGGCGGTAAGCGTTCGGCAACAATCGCGGGAAGGCCGGTGCGTGTCCGGACGACCGTCCGGCGCCCGGCCGGTCAAACCGGTGGCGGGCGGTCCGCGAGTCCTGCTTGGATGCCGCCGTGACTTCTGCCGATCATGCACCCGCGATTCCCTCCACCACCGCCTCCGCCACTGCGGACCCGCACCTCCTCGACGAGATCGAGCGTTACTACGACGCGGTGCCGCGCAGCGCCGCGCGCACCGAGGACTTCGGTCCGCTGACCCTGTTCGTCCGCGACGGCGCCGGCTGGCCGTACTACGCCCGCCCGACGCTGGGTCACGACGGGCCCGCCGTGACCGCCGACGACGTTCTCCGAGTGCTGGCCCGCCAGCGGGAGTTGGGCGTGCCGGAGGCGTTCGAGTGGGTCGCCGAGCACGACCCGGAGCTGCGCGCCGCGGTCGAGGGGGCCGGGCTGACGGTGCACGAGCACCCGCTGCTGGTGCTGGGCCCGGCGGACGAGCCGGGCGCCGCGCCCGCCCCCGCGGAGCGGGTGGAGGTGCGCGTCCTGGCTGCGGACGCACCGGAGTTGGCGGCCGCGCTGGCCGTCCCGCGGCTGGCGTTCGCCGATCCGGGCACCGGCATCGGTGCCGCCGGGACCGTCGAACTGGCGACGGCGGAGCAGGAGTTGGCGGCCGACGGCACCGCGCGGCGGGTCGCCGAGCGGATCACCGCGGGCACCACCGTGCTGGCGGCGGCGCTGGAGGACGGCACACCGCTGTGCGCGGGCCAGCACAACCCGGTGGGCCCGGTGACGGAGGTCGGCGGGGTCGGCACGCTTCCGGCGGCGCGCCGGCGCGGTCTCGGGCTCGCGGTGACGGCGGCGCTGGTCGCCCACGCCCGCGCGAACGGCGTGCGGACGGTGTTCCTGTCCGCCGCGGACGAGGACGTCGCCCGGATCTACCGCCGGGCCGGCTTCCGCCCGTTCGCGACGGCCCTGATCGCCGAACCGGCGACGCCCGACGGAACGCCCGACGGAACGGCCGGCTGACGCGGCGCGCCGGACGAACGGGAACGGGGGCGGCCGTCAGTCGTCGTCCCCGTCCTCGTCGTCCGCCCCGGTGACGCCCTCCCCCTCCGCCTCGTCCACGACCCACGCGGACAGCCGCTCGGCGACGCCCGACACGCCGAGCCGCCCCTCCCGGATGGCCCGGGCGAGGCTGCGCACCTCGCGGGCGGTGGTCGCCACCGTGCAGCCGCTCGCGACGAGGTAGGCGTAGGCGACGGCGGTGGCGAACAGCTCGTTGGTCTTCTCCAGGGCCGGCACCCGGATCAGCTGGTGCATCAGGGCGGCGGCGCGGTCCTGCGGTTCGGGGTAGACGGCGATGTCGAAGATCTCGGCCTGGTGGCGGGAGACCGCCGCGAGCAGCGATCCGTAGTCGGTGACCTGCGGGTCACCGGGCGTGTACTGCTCGGCGGTCATGAGCAGCCACGAGAGGTCGACCTCCAGTTTCAACGGCGCACGCCCTGGAGGTCACCCGGCTCCGCGGTTTCCGCCAGGAAGGCCGTCTCGTACTCCTTCATGAACTTCGCGGCGGCGTCGACGAAGGCCCGCCCGGACTCGCCCATGTCCTGCTGGACCAGGCGCTCGATGTACTGGTTCATGCTGATCCCCTGCTGCTCCGCCCGCTCCCGGGCCATCTCCGCGGTGGCGGCGTCCACCCTGACGTTCAGCTGCTTTTTACCCATGGGCCTCAAGCTAGCGCTGAAGTGCTAGCACAACAAGGGCGCGGATCCCGCCCCCACACGCACCCACCGCACGCCCCCGCACAACCCCGGAGGCGCCCCGGACTCATACCCACCGTCCGCCGAACCACCCCCGCCACGACGGACGAGACTTGAAGAGTCCTGCACCTTCCGAGACTCTGAACACTCCTGAGCGTTCCGTGAAGCGGCACCGACCGGTGTGGAGGCCGGCAATGACAGCCATGTTCGACCAGGAGCTGCGCGAGCAGCTCGCCCAGGCCCGCCGCGACCTCGCGACGGCCCGGGCCGAAGGGGACGCCGACGGCGTCCAGGCGTACGAGGGCCGGATCTCCGAGCTGCTCCGGCTCGCCGCCCAGCACGGGATCGACCTTCCGCACGACGCCGCCGAGGAAGAGCACAACGAGCCCTGACCACCCCCGACCGAGCGGTCCGCAGCGAGCGGCCGGAAACACCGAGGAGGCGGCACCCGGAACACCCCGGGTACCGCCTCCTCGGCACGTGCGCGCCGCTACCTCACCCGGTCGCGCCGCCGACCGGCTCCAGGATCGCCACGCACTCGAAGTGGTGCGTCATCGGGAACAGGTCGAAGGCCCGCAGCGAGACCGGCCGGTAGCCGCCCTCGCGGAAGAAGCCGAGGTCCCGGGCGAGCGCCGCCGGGTCGCACGCGACGTACGCGATCCGGCGCGCCGCCAGACCCGCCAGGTGCGCGACGGTCTCGCGCCCGGCGCCCGAGCGCGGCGGGTCCAGCACGATCAGGTCGGTGGCGGTGATGCCGGTGCGCGGCAGCAGCGTCTCGACCCGGTCGCACTCGATCCGGACGTTGTCCAGCGCGGCCAGGTTGTGCCGGGCGTCGACCACCGCCTGCTTGGCCGACTCGATGCCGAGCACCGCGCCGTCCTCGCCGACCCGGTCCGCCAGCGCGCCCGCGAACAGGCCCACGCCGCAGTACAGGTCGAGCGCGTTCTCGCCCCACTGCGGGTCCAGGCCGTCCAGGACGGCGTCCACGAGGGTGTCCGGCGCCTCCGGGTGGATCTGCCAGAAGCCGCCGTCGCTGACCCGCCAGGTGCGCCCGGCGGCCCGCTCGCGCACGAAAGAGCGCCCGTGCACGCGGTGCACGCCGCCCTGGTCGTCGATGCGGGCGATCGACACCGGCTTGTCCAGCTCGACCAGCGGCAGCTGCGCGCCGGGCCGCGGGGTGAGCACGATCTGGCGGTCCGAGGAGCCGGTCGCGGCGAAGACCTCGACCGAGGCGACGCCCGGCCAGTCGCGGGCCTCGACGCCGAGCTCGGTGACGCCCTGCGCGGCGATCAGGCAGTGGTCGACCGGCTGGATCTCGTGCGAGCGGTGCTTGCGCAGGCCGACCTTGCCGCTGTCCGCGTCCACCGCGTACTGCACCCGGGTGCGCCAGGCCGGCACCTGCCCGGCCGGGAGCTTGCCGCCGACCGGCTCGACGCTGCCGTCCCAGCCCGCCTCCTCCGGGGTGAGCCCGGCCAGCTTCGCCAGCTGCTCGGTCAGCACCGCCGCCTTGAGCTTGCGCTGCCCGCCGGGGGTCACGTGCTGCCAGTCGCAGCCGCCGCACTTGCCGGGCCCGGCGAACGGGCACGGCGGGGCGATCCGCTCCTTGGCGGGCTCCAGGATTTCCACCGCGTCGGCCCGCAGGAACCGCGACGTCGTGGTCCCCTCGGTCACCTGCGCGACCACCTTCTCGCCGGGCAGCGCGTGCCGGACGAACAGCACCCGGCCCTCGTACCGGGCCACGCAGTGCCCGCCGCCGTGCGCGACCGCGCCGACCTCGACCTCGTACCGCTGCCCGACCAGCGGGTCACCCGACGGCGTCTCCGGCCGCTGCGAGCGCGGCTGCTGGCCGCGCAGCGCCTTCGGCGGGCGCACGGCCTGCTTGCGCGGCGCCCCGCCCCTGCCGGACGCGCCGTCCTTGCCCTGGGAACCCGCGCCGCCCTTGCCGGACGCGGCAGCGCCCTTCCCGGCAGCAGCCTTCCCAGCGGCGCCCTTCCCGGCGGAGCCCTTGGCCGAAGCCCCCGAGGCCCCCGAGGCGCCGGCGCCCTTGCCCGACGCCGCGCCCTTGCCCGACGCCGCAGCCCCAGCCGCCGCCTCGGAGTCCGCCGTCGTCTCCGCCCGCTCGCCCGGGGCGAGCGGCGCCGTCCGCGCGGTCAGACCGTCGCGATCGGTGGCCTCCGGACGGATGACGGGCCGACCCCAGCGCGGCCGGGCGACCTGCCCGGGCTTGGTGCCGCCCCGGCGGGCGCCCTTGCCGGAGGTGGCGCCGGAGCGGCCGGGCTTGCCCCCGGAGTTGCCCGAGGAGCGGGGCGGATTGTTGCGGGTCACTGGGAGGAGTCCTTGCTGCGGTCGGAGGTCGCACCGGCGCTCGCGCCGGTCCGGTCGGAATCCTTCGACTCTACGGCCTTCGGCGCCCGCGGCTCGCCACGGCGGACGGCCCCCGGCGCCGACCAGGCCTTCTGCGGCCGGCGCCGCTCGGAGGACTCCAGCTGCCACGGCACCGAGGTGACCATCACACCGGGCTTGAACAGCAGCCGCCCCTTGAGCCGCAGCGCGCTCTGGTTGTGCAGCAGGTGCTCGTACCAGCGGCCGACGACGTACTCGGGGATGTAGACCGACACCACCTCGCGCGGGCTGCTGCGGCGCAGGTTCTTGACGTAGTCGAGGACCGGCCCGGTGATCTCGCGGAACGGCGAGTCCAGCACCTTCAGCGGCACCTCGATCCCGCGCTCGTCCCACTCCCGGCGCAGCGCCTCGGTGTCCGCCGGGTCGACGTTGACCGAGATGGCCTCCAGCGTGTGGGGGCGCGCGAGCCGCGCGTACGCGAGGGCGCGCAGCGCGGGCTTGTGCAGCTTGGAGACCAGGACGACGGCGTGCACCCGGGTGGGCAGCACGACGTCGTCGGGCTCCTCGGCGGCGCTGAGCTCCTCGGAGACGCGGTCGTAGTGGCGCCGGATGCCCTTCATCATCACGAACAGCACGACCATCGCGGCGATCGCGATCCAGGCGTGGCCGATCTTGGTGACCAGGACGACGATCAGCACGGCCATGGTCATCACCAGGCCGAAGGTGTTGATGGCCCGGCTGCGCTGCATGCGGCGGCGCTCGGCCGGGTCGGTCTCGGTGCGCAGCAGCCTGGTCCAGTGCCGGATCATGCCGGACTGGCTCATGTTGAAGGACACGAAGACGCCGACGATGTAGAGCTGGATCAGCCGGTTGGGGTCGGCGTCGAAGGCGATGACGAACAGGATCGCCGCGATCGCCAGCAGGATGATGCCGTTGGAGAAGGCGAGCCGGTCGCCGCGGGTGTGGAGCTGGCGGGGCAGGTAGCGGTCCTGGGCGAGGATCGAGCCGAGCACCGGGAACCCGTTGAAGGCGGTGTTGGCGGCGAGCACCAGGATCAGGCCGGTGACGGCGGCGACGAAGTAGAAGCCGGGCGTGAAGTTCGAGAAGACGGCCTCGCTGATCTGGGCGAGGGCAGTCTTCTGGTGGTAGTCGGGCGAGGAGCCGACGAGCTGCTCGACCGGGTTCTCGGCCATCTGGACGCCGGTGAGCCGGGCCAGCCAGATGATGCCCATGAACATCACCACGGCGACGCCGGCCATCATGAGCAGCGTGGTGGCCGCGTTCTTGCTCTTGGGCTTGCGGAAGGCCGGCACGCCGTTGGAGATGGCCTCGACGCCGGTGAGCGCGGCGCAGCCGGAGGAGAACGACTTGAGCAGCAGGAACACCATCGCGAACCCGGCGAGCGATCCGTTGCCCGGGGTGGCGACGAGGTGGAAGCCGGAGCTCTCGGCGGGCATGTCCTGGCTGAGCGCGAAGTGCCGGAAGAACCCGTAGCAGACCATGCCGACGACGCCGATCATGAACGCGTAGGTGGGCACGGCGAAGGCGGTCCCGGACTCCCGGACACCGCGCAGGTTCATGCCCATCAGCAGCACGATCACGATGACCGACAGGGTCAGCTCGTGGCCGCGCAGCGAGGGCACGGCGGAGACGACGTTGGCGACGCCGGAGGTCGTGGAGACGGCCACGGTGAGGACGTAGTCGACCATCAGCGCGCTCGCGACGACCAGGCCGGCGGCCGGGCCGTGGTTGACGGTCGCCACCTCGTAGTCGCCGCCGCCGCTCGGGTAGGCGTGGACGTTCTGCCGGTAGGAGGCGACGACGGCGAGCATGACGATCGCGACGACGAGGCCGATCTGCCAGGAGAAGTGGATGGCGGACGCGCCCGCTACCGACAGGGTGAGCAGGATCTCCTCGGGGGCGTAGGCCACCGAGGAGAGCGCGTCCGAGGCGAAGACGGGGAGCGCGATCCGCTTCGGCAGCAGCGTCTCGCCCAGTTTGTCGCTCCGCAGGGCGCGCCCGATCAGCAGGCGTTTCGGAAGGTCAGTCGGCATAGGCACGTTAAGGAATCGTAGGGGTTTGCCGACAGGGCTTGCGCCGAACTCCCCACCCTTCGTCGCGACTGTGTTCGGTGGACCGGCTAGCGTGTCGGATACGAGCCGGTGGGCAACACTCTGGTTGTCGCGCCGGTACCGAACAGGACGCTCGCCCCGGCCACCGGGGCGGGAGAGGGAGATGAACGGTGTTTGCGCAGGTCAAGAACCCAACGGATCGGGTGAGGTAGCGCCGGTGCACATCGTCATCATGGGCTGCGGCCGCGTGGGCTCGGCCCTCGCGAGAGCGTTGGAGAAACAGGGCCACTCCGTCGCGGTGGTCGACCAGGACCCGACGGCCTTCCGCCGCCTGGGCGCCGGGTTCAACGGCCGCCGGGTCACCGGTGTCGGCTTCGACCAGGACACCCTGCGCGAGGCGGGCATCGAGGAGGCCGGCGCGTTCGCCGCCGTCTCCAGCGGTGACAACTCCAACATCATCGCGGCGCGGGTCGCCCGGGAGACCTTCGGCGTGGAGAACGTCGCCGCCCGGATCTACGACCCCCGACGTGCCGAGGTCTACCAGCGCCTGGGCATCCCGACCGTGGCCACGGTCCGCTGGACCGCCGACCAGATGCTGCGCCGGCTGCTGCCGAGCGGCGCCGAGCCGCTGTGGCAGGACCCGAGCGGCAGCGTCCAGCTGGCCGAGGTCGCCTACGACCCGCGCTGGGTCGGCCGCCGCCTGGCCGAGCTGGAGGAGGCCTCCGGCTCGCGGGTGGCGTTCGTCACCCGGCTCGGCGAGGGCCTGCTGCCCACGCCGCAGACGCTGCTGCAGGAGGGCGACCTGGTGCACGTGATGCTGCGCCGGGCCGACCTGACGGCCGTCGAGGCCGCGTTCGCGCAGGGACCGAAGGAGGAGGGTCACTGATGCGGGTCGCCATTGCCGGGGCCGGTGCCGTGGGCCGCTCGATCGCGGGCGAGCTCCTGGAGAACGGGCACGAGGTCCTGCTGATAGACAAGAACCCCAACTCCATCTCGGTGGAGCGGGTGCCGCTGGCGGAGTGGCTGCTGGCCGACGCCTGCGAGATCACCTCGCTGGACGAGGCGGCCCTTCAGCGCTGCCACGTGGTGATCGCCGCGACCGGCGACGACAAGGTCAACCTGGTCGTCTCGCTGCTCGCCAAGACCGAGTACGCGGTGCCGCGGGTGGTCGCCCGGGTGAACAACCCGAAGAACGAGTGGCTCTTCAACGAGTCCTGGGGCGTGGACGTCGCCGTCTCCACCCCGCGCCTGATGTCCGCGCTGGTCGAGGAGGCGGTCAGCGTCGGCGACCTGGTCCGCCTGATGCGCTTCAGCCAGGGCAACGCCAACCTGGTCGAGCTGACCCTGGCGGCCGACACCGAACTGGTCGGCACCCGGGTGGGCGACGTCGCCTGGCCGCCGGACACCGCGCTGGTGACGATCATCCGCGAGGGCCGGGTGCTCGTGCCCGGCAAGGACGACACCCTGGAGGGCGGCGACGAGCTGCTGTTCGTCGCGGCGCAGGAGCGCGAGGAGGAGCTGGAGGACCTGCTGTCGGCCACCTCCGGCGCCCAGTAGCCGGCACTCCCGGCGGCGTCCGACACGGCGTCCGACACGCAGGAGGGCCCGCACCCCGGACGGGGTGCGGGCCCTCCTGCGTGCACCGCGGGTCGGGCCGGCTACTTCGCCGGCTCCTCCTCGTCGTCGTCCAGCGGCGCCTTGATCGGCGGCGGCGCCTTCAGCAGGATCTGCCAGGTCACGTACATCGCCAGCAGCAGCGGCGGGATGCCGAGCGCGACCTTCAGCCAGCCGAGCAGGTTGACGTTGTGGGTGAAGTACAGCGGGAAGAGGATCACCGGCTTGATGCCCATGATCACGACCCAGGCCCAGGTCGCCTTGGTGTAGGCGCGCAGCCGGCCCGGGTTCTCCTTGCGCCAGGTGAACATCTCGCCGGTGATCGGGCCGAGCATCAGGCCGATCAGCGGCCAGCGCACCAGCGCGGAGACCGCGAGCCCGATGCAGTAGCCGACGTTCCACAGCAGGCCGGGCAGGTAGAAGTCCTCGGCCCGGCCGCTCTTCATCGAGATCCAGGCGCCGATGGCGACGCCGAACACCCCGCTGAAGGCGTGCTGGACGGTCTCCCGCTTCGCCAGCCGGACCACCACGAACAGGGCGCTCAGCGCGAGCGCGGCCCACGCGGCGGCACTGACCTGGTGGGTGATGTTGTACGTGACGATGAAGACCAGGCCGGGCAGCGTCATGTCGACCATGCCGCGCACGCCGCCGAAGGCCTGCAGCACGGTGTCGGCGGCCTCCTTCGAGGCGGCGGCCTTGCGGGCGGCCTCGGCGGCCTCCGGGTCGAGCTCCTGGCCGGTGGCCGGTGCGGCGGCGTCGACCGACCGCGCCAGGCCTTCTGCGGCGTCCTTCGCGGCGGCGTCCTGCCAGGCCGCCACGTCGGCGGCGTTCAGGTCGAGCCGGGCGGCGTCGCCGCCGGGGTGGTTGCTCACGCTCATTCGCTCCCGTGTCCAACCGGACGCAGCTCGTAGCGGGGGTTGAACAGCACGCGGCGCCCGCGTGCGTGGCTGATCCGACCGCTGGCGACGAGCCGGCGGCCCGGCTCTATGCCCGCGATCGAGCGGCGGCCGAGCCAGACCATGTCCAGCGCCTCGGTGCCGTCGAAGAGCTCGGCCTCCAGGGCCGGCACCCCGGCCCGCGGGCGCAGCGTCACCGTGCGCAGCGTGCCCGCCACGGTCACCAGATCGCGGTCCGCGCAGCCGGCGATCGGCGTGCAGCCCGACTCGGCCGCGCTCTCCTGGCGCAGCTCCTCGGCCCGCAGCTCCTCGGCCGACGAGGTCAGCCGGCTGAGCATGCGGCGGAAGCGGCCCTGCGGCTGGTCGCTGCTGTTGTCACCACTCATGCGGGAAGGGTACCGGTTTCCGGGCCCCCGGCGGCAGGCCGGACGATCGCCGCCGGGGCACGGGGTGGCCGTGCGGGGCCCGGAAACCGGGCGGGCCGTCAGCTCTCGAAGCGGTAGCCCATGCCCGGTTCGGTGATGAAGTGGCGCGGGTGCGAGGGGTCGTGCTCCAGCTTGCGGCGCAGCTGGGCGAGGTAGACGCGCAGGTAGTTGGTCTCGGTGCGGTAGGCCGGGCCCCAGACCTCCTGGAGCAGCTGGGTCTGGCTGACCAGCCGGCCGGCGTTGCGCACCAGCACCTCCAGCAGATGCCACTCGGTCGGGGTAAGCCGGACGTCGGTGCCGTCGCGGTTCACCTTCTTGGCGGCGAGGTCGACGGTGAAGCTCTCGGTGACCACGAGCGAGTCGTCCTCGCCGGCCACCGGCTCGGCCCGGCGCACGGCGGCGCGCATCCGGGCGAGCAGTTCGTCCATGCCGAACGGCTTGGTGACGTAGTCGTCGGCGCCGGCGTCCAGCGCCTCGACCTTCTCGTCGGAGGCGTGCCGGGCCGACAGCACGATGATCGGCACCCGGGTCCAGCCGCGCAGCCCGCGGATCACCTCGACGCCGTCCATGTCGGGCAGGCCGAGGTCGAGGACGACGACGTCGGGATGGCGGGCGGCGGCCAGTTCCAGGGCGCTCGCGCCGTCATGGGCCGCGTCGACCTCGTACTTGCGGGCCTTGAGGTTGATCACCAGCGCGCGGACGATCTGCGGTTCGTCGTCCACGACGAGGACCCGGGTCATATACGGGCTCCGCCTTTCAGGGCTGTGTCGGGCTTGCGGGCGTGGGACTTGCGGACGGTGGTGCGTGCGGACCGTGGTGCAGACGGACGGGAAGTCGGTGTCCGGGTGTCACGTGACGAGCCGGGACAGCGGGTCGTGGTCGTCGCCGGACGGCTCGCCCGGTTCCGGGGGCCGCTCGACGGCGGGCAGGGTGACGACCATGGTGAGGCCGCCGCCCGGGGTGTCCTCGGCCGTGACGGTGCCGTTCATGGCCTCCACGAACCCGCGCGCCACGGCGAGCCCGAGGCCCACCCCGGCGCCGCGCGGCGCGTCCCCGTACCGCTGGAACGGCGCGAAGATCCGCTCCTTGGCATCCTCGGGCACGCCGGGGCCGCGGTCCACCACCCGCAGCTCGACCCGTCCCGGCCCGCCCGGCGGGTGCAGCGCGTCGGCTTTGACCAGCACCTTCACGCCCTCCGGGCTGTACTTGACGGCGTTCTCGATCAGGTTGGCCAAGGAGCGCTCCAGCAGCCCGCCGTCGGCCCGGATCATCGGGAGCGTCTCCGGAACGTCCAGCCGGACGGACTCCAGCGGGACGCCGCCGAGCGCGAACGGCACGACCTCGTCCAGGTCGGTCTCCTGGATCAGCGGGGTCACGGTGCCGGTCTGCAGCCGGCTCATGTCCAGCAGGTTGTTGATCAGGTGGTCGAGCCGGTCGGCCCCGGCCTCGATCCCGGCCAGCAGCTCCGCCTCGTCCTCTGGGGCCCACTCGACGTCCGCCGAGCGCAGCGACGTGACGGAGGCCTTGATGCCGGCCAGCGGCGTGCGCAGGTCGTGCGAGACGGCGGCGAGCAGCGCGGTGCGGATCCGGTTGCCCTCCGCCTCCCGGCGGGCCGCGGCGGCCTCGCGGGCCAGCCGGCGGCGCTCCAGCACCACGGCGGCCTGCGCGGCGAACGCCCCGAGCAGCCGGCGGTCCGCCGCGGGCAGCACCCGGCCGCGCAGCACCAGCGCGAGGCTCTCGCCGACGGGGACGTCCACGTCGGCCGCCTCGGGGCGCTGCGGCGGGTGCGGCCCGGCGGCGGCGACCGGCACCCAGGCGCCGAGCGGGTCCGGGCGCTCCAGCAGCGCGGCGCTCTCCTGCCCGAAGGTCTCGCGCACCTGCTCCATCAGGGCGGTCAGCACGCCGTCCCCGTTGGGCGCGCCGCGAAGGACCGTACCGGCCAGCGCGCTGAGCGTCTGGGCCTCGGTCTGGCTGCGGGCCGCCTGGAGGGTGCGGCGGGCCGCCAGGTCCACGACGGAGGCGACCGAGATGCCGACGATGGTGAATATGGCCACCGCCATGATGTTCTGCGGCTGGCTGATGGTGAACGTGTGGATCGGCGGCGTGAAGTAGTAGTTCAGCACCGAGGAGCCGACCAGCGCCGACCCGATCGCCGGCAGCAGCCCGCCGACCAGCGCGGCGAGGACCGTCAGCGACAGGAACAGCAGCATGTCGGTGGACAGACCGAGGCCGCCGATCGCGGTCAGCGCCAGCGCCAGCAGCGGCGGGCCGACCAGGCCGATCAGCCAGCCGGCCACCGTCCGGGTGCGGCCCAGGTCGGTGATCCGCCGGATCGGGATCCTGCCCCGCCCGCTCCCGGCGTGCTCGTGGGTGACCATGTGGACGTCGATGTCCCCGGCCTCCCGGGTCACCGTGGTGCCGACGCCGGGCCCGTAGACGTACTGCCAGCCGGGGCGGCGGCTCGTGCCCAGCACGATCTGGGTGGCATTCACGCCCCGGGCGAAGTCCAGCAGCGCCACGGCCGGGTCGTCGCCCAGGACCGCGTGGAACGTGCCGCCCAGGCTCTCGACCAGCGACCGCTGCTCGATCAGCATCTGCGGGGACTGGTCGGTGCCCGCCAGCCCGTCCGAACGGGAGATGTGGACGGCCATCAGCTCGCCGCCCGACGTCCGGGCCGCGATCCGGGCGGCGCGACGGATCAGCGTCGCCCCCTCCGGCCCGCCGGTCAGGCCCACCACGATCCGCTCCCGGGCCTGCCAGATGCCCTCGATGCCCTGCTCGGCCCGGTACTTCTGGAGGTACTCGTCCACCCGGTCCGCGGTCCACAGCAGCGCCAGCTCGCGCAGCGCCGTCAGGTTGCCCGGACGGAAGTAGTTGCCGAGGGCGGCGTCGATCTTCTCCGGCGCGTACACGTTGCCGTGGGCCAGCCGGCGGCGCAGGGCCTGCGGGGACATGTCGACCAGCTCGATCTGGTCGGCCCGCCGCACCACCTCGTCCGGCACGGTCTCGCGCTGCCGCACCCCGGTGATGCCCTCCACGGTGTCGCCGAGCGACTCCAGGTGCTGGATGTTGACCGTGGAGATCACGTCGATCCCGGCCGCCAGCAGCTCCTCGACGTCCTGCCAGCGCTTGGCGTTGCGGCAGCCGGGAATGTTGGTGTGCGCCAGCTCGTCGACCAGTGCCACCTGCGGGCGGCGGGCGAGGACGGCGTCCAGGTCCATCTCGGAGAACCTGGCACCCCGGTGCACCACCTGCTGGCGCAGCACGACCTCCAGCCCGGCGACGAGGTCGGCCGTGTTCCGCCGGCCGTGGTCCTCCACGAACGCCACGACGACGTCCGTACCGCGCTCCTGCCGCCGGTGCGCCTCCGCCAGCATGGCGTACGTCTTGCCGACCCCGGGGGCGGCCCCGAGGTAGATGCGCAGCCTGCCACGTCCCATGAGCACCATTCTTGATCCGGCCCGGTCCGGGAGCCACCCCCGGACACCTGTTCCCCTCCCCCTTCGAGACTACGGCGTGGGAGACGATTTTCCGCTGATCCGTGCACTGAGCATGCTGTTTTAGCGGCATATTGACGGTGCCACAGCCCGTCGGCTGGCCTGTACCCGCCAACCGGCGGGAACCCGTGCACGGACTGTCCGGAAACGCGAAGAACCCCCATCCGGAAACCGGATGGGGGTTCATTCAGAAGAATTGTTCGGCGGCGTCCTACTCTCCCACAGGGTCCCCCCTGCAGTACCATCGGCGCTGTGAGGCTTAGCTTCCGGGTTCGGAATGTAACCGGGCG